>JAKSAU010000986.1 GCA_022361535.1 Desulfobacterales bacterium | reverse complement strand
TACTGTTTACTGTTTACTGTCCTTGCAATTTCATTCGCAAACGCTATCCAACCATTCGGTGCAAACTACACGCTAGTTAATTCAACACGTGCACCAGTCGACCCAGCACAATCAATCCAAGCCCAAGCAGGAAACGTAACAGAAGTTAACATTCACGGATACTCTCCAACACAATCATGGCAAGGTTACTTCGGTAATATTACAGGAACAATCCAATTAGCTGACGCAAACGACAACGTAATGTACAACTGGTCCCTAGCCTCCCCTCAAGGTGAAATTTACTCATCAACATCGTCAAGTCTAGACTGGACGCAAATTCAATGCTTCAACTTTACAGCTACTGGAATAGGCAGCGGAAACACAGTAGAACTTGAAGAAGATTGGGGAAACACCAGTAAAAATGGAATGAACCTAACAGAATTAGAAGCTGCATATGGAATAGAATGGGATGACGTAGACGGAGTAAACGAAACATTTAACCTACAGGACCACGATGCATTCTTTACAAACAACTTAGAATTCTCAGAAAACGAATGCCGAAGCACAAGAATATTCGGCTCAACAGGACAAGGAGTAGACGGTGAATTTGAAGAAGTCCTTCTTTATGAACCTCAAAGCCAATCAGTAGTCTTTGCGTCAATAATCGACGAAGACATCCTAGGCTTCGACGGCCGAACTCACGATTTTCAAATGCTAGTACTAGAAGACGGTCACGGAACAAACACCGCAGAAACCACATACTATTTCTACGTAGAACTTGAATAAAAATAATTATTGAAAAGATTTAACCACGAATTACACGAATTTTCACGAAAAGATTTTAATTTATAGAGTTTCGCGGACATAAAAACATTTTTTATAAAAGATCTCCGCGAATAAGCGCGAAATGGCGCGAAGGGCTAGGAATAACAAACCAAAAACACTTTCCAAACACAAGTAATCCAAATGCTTTAGTAACCTTCGTGAAAATTCGTGTAATTCGTGGTTTCAAAAGCAAAATTTGTCATTCTTTTCTTTTCCATATGTACTTTAGTAATTGATTAACTAAATAAATACAACTATTTCATAATATATACGACTTGATTATATAAAATATAAATTATATTTAACCAAACATTTAAATAGTAATATAAGCTAAATCAATTATGGAATTAGATACATTCCTGGCAAGTCCCCGATGGGAAATTCTACAGGTGATAATTAAAGAACCATCATCTCCGATGGAAATAGCAGAAAAAATAGATGTAACTATCTCATTTGTCTCCCAACAACTTAAATTACTAGAAGCAGCAAATCTAGTTAAAAAAACAAGAATCAAAAATACAGTAAAAGGAAAACCAAGACTAATCTTCTCAATCAATCACGAATCATGTTACATGATACCATTAGCAAAAGGCTTCCAGAAAAAAAAACTAATTAACATGTCAGAAGAAAGAAAAGCACTAGTTCACATCTGGGGATTAGAAGACGAATCAGCTTCACAATTAATGGAAGAATTCTTTTTTAGAATTAGAAAATATCTTTCAAAAATCGACGCAATAGCCGTCTACACAAAATCAGGAAAACTCAAAGTTTATTTTACATCAACTCACAAAAATCTAACTCATGAAATAAATGAGGCTCAAAATAAATTGGACGAGAAACTCGACATATCTTTGGCTACCCCCTCCTCTTTGTCAAAGTTAGAAAACGAGTTTCTCGTTCCAATTTATGATCCAAAAGGATACCTATTGAGTTTGGAAAAAGAACTGAAAGGAGGATTGAAAGTAAG
>JAKSAU010000543.1 GCA_022361535.1 Desulfobacterales bacterium | reverse complement strand
CAGTTCGAAATAGAAAATCTATACCAGTTATTACTTCGATTCTTTTATTTTTTCTTTTAACCGTATCTTCAGCATGGGGCCAGGATGCCCCTCAACAGTTCGATACCGAGGAGGACATAGGGTTTTACTACACCATTCAAAAAGGGGATACACTTTGGGACCTTTCCCAAAAATTTTACAACTCCCAATGGGACTGGCCGGGTCTTTGGGAAATGAATAAAGACATTAAAAACCCCCATTGGATCTATCCGGGAAATACCATTAGGGTATTTTTAAAACCTGAATTTAGAAAAAAGATCAAAAAACAAGTAAAACCTGAAAAGATCCCCGAAGTAGTCGTTAAAACCACATTTAATTACCCGGCCATCGATAAAATCGGCTTTATAAAAGAAAACGAAGAACCTTCTCTTGGTACTATCATACGGGAACAGGACGGGAATATAATGATGTCGGCAGACGATATCATCTACATTACGCCTACGGGCAATGGCCCTATGACACCTGGTGATAAATACCAGATTTTTACCACCTCAGAGATTAAGGAAAGAATAGGAGATAAGCGTTACAAAGGTATCAAACATCTTATTAAAGCAGACATTGAAATTCTTGAGTCAAATGACAGATACGCAAAGGCAAAAATTGGAAATTCCTACCGGGATGCCACTGTGGGTGATAAAATAATGGCCTTTTATAAAAGAGATTCAATGTTAGAAGCAGATGAAAACCCTGCTCCAATCGACGCTGTTATTCTCTGCTCAGAGGACGACACCGTCATGATCAATGATAAGCGTATCGCATTCATTAACAAAGGTGAACCAGATCAGATAAAGCCTGGTCAAATATATAAAATATTCCAAACCCAGGAAAAGAAATCGGTCCATGACGGAGAAGCTTCAGTTGACTTAGATCCTCTCGAGTCAGGAAAACTCATCGTCCTGCACACAGAAGAGACCAGCGCAACAGTTTTGGTGATCTCATCCAAAAGGGATATCCACCCTGGTGATATGGTTAACTAAACCTTTAGAAGGATTTAATTAACCTTGGTCCCAGCTTACTCGAAGGACCTCTTGATAGGTGGTTTGACCATCTAGCATTTTTTTAATGCCACTCTCCCTGAGGGGAACTAACCCCTCATGAGCGGCTTTTTCCCGCAACTCCCCAAGGCTGGCATCATTAGATGTCAGCCTTTTTAACCCATCAATATAGGGTAAAATTTCATAGATTCCTGTGCGGCCGCTGTACCCGGTATTTCTGCACTTGATACACCCTTTACCGTGTTTGAGTTTAAGCTTTCCTGTGCCAGGCACCGTAAGTCCCAATTCAGCCAGTTCTTTGGTATCAATTTCAAATGACTGGATGCAGTGGGGACATATTTTTCGAACCAGACGCTGGGCCACCACACCGGTAAGGGATGAATGTACCAGGTAGGGAGGGATACCAAGGTCCAGAAGACGAAAAACCGTAGAGACCGAATCGTTTGTATGCAGTGTGGACAGTACAAGATGACCGGTAAGGGCTGCCTGAACTGCGGCCTGGGCAGTCTCAAGGTCCCTGATCTCACCCACCATGATAATATCAGGATCCTGGCGCATGATATTCCTCAATACCGATCCAAACGTCACATTTATGGCAGGTTGGACACCAATTTGATTGAATTCCTCATGGATCATTTCGATAGGATCTTCAATGGTAGTAATATTCACCTCAGGAGATGAGAGCATACGCAAAGAGGAATAGAGCGTCGTGGATTTACCCGAACCGGTAGGGCCTGTAACCAGAACAATACCGAACGGCATGGTGATCAGCTTCTTATACTTATTGAAATCCGATTCTGAAAACCCAAGCAGTTCAAGATCCTGGAAAAGGACTTCAGGATCCATGATCCTCATCACAACCTTTTCACCGAACGCGACCGGAATGGTTGACACACGGATTTCAACCTCTGTATCTTCTTTGGCCATTTTTATCCTGCCATCCTGGGGCCGACGTTTTTCGGCCATATCCAGGGCTGACAACGTTTTAATCCGGCTGACTACTGCATTATGAAGTTTTTTCGGTAATTTGTACACCGTGTGCAGGGCACCGTCGATACGCATCCGCACAAGGCAGATGTCCCGCTTGGGCTCAACATGAATATCACTGGCTTTTTGATCAAACGAGTAAGAAAACAAATGATTTACTGCATTTACTATATGCTGATCCGTGGACGGAAGCTCATCCATGGACGTGAGACTGACAAATCTCTCAAGATTCCCTAAATCAACGCCTTTTTTAGCAAATAAATCCTCTGCCGCTGAAATTGAATGCTGAAACCCGAAAAACTCATGGATAAGTTTTGTGATATCGGTTTTAGAACTGACAATAAGCGTGACTTTGAGTTTGGATACCTGCTCGACATCGGCAATGGCTTCATGATTAAAGGGATTGGGCGTGGCAACCACTAACTTGCCTGATTCCATCTTCAAAGGCAGCAGCAAGTGTTTGAGAGCAAAGGAGCGTGAAATAGTACCTGTAACCAGGTTAAGCTCAAGTTTTAATGGATCGATTTTCTTATAAGGTAATTTCCATGCTGCGGCAAGACTCCTGTATATCAAATCCTCATCAATTATTTTCTCTGGTTGATCCAGACGGTTCAAATTCAAGTGCAGTAACACATCAATAAAAGATATAGCCGCCATTGCCTTTTGCCGGTCAACACCAGTCATATTTTTACTTTTTGTTTTGGCTAAAAGCCCCTCTCGTACCTGTTTTTCCCTGCGCAGTAAATCCCTTGCCTGGTCAGATGTGATCAGCCGGGCTGTTATCAAAGCCTGGCAAATTGCTTTCGAGTTGAAGTGCTTATTTGAGGCTGCGTGCATGGGTGACCTTTCCTGAATGTTTTATTTATCTCCAGATTTTATATATGATCAAAGATTAATCTGTAAACCCTAAAGTCTCACCATTAAACCTGCAGACAATTCCAGATAATAATTAGGAAAGCTCCTATTTACCCCGTTCCAGTCAGAGCTATTGCTCCTAAAAGCTTAATTTACAGATATGCCTCTCATTAAATAGAGTGAATGCTGAACCCATACATTTAAGAGAAATATTGGGAAGAAGTGTCCCTATCCAAATGGTAGTAGGGCAAAGGCGAGACGCAATATTTCATCCCTACTCCGTTGGGGGGATAGAAAGCGTAAATGATCACGAACTTTATGCCCTGAAGTCGCTCTCTTATACACCGCTCCGCCCTCTTTTCCCGGCCACCACTTCATCACCCAGATATAAAACACTGAATATCTTTAACAATACTTAAACGGAAAATTTTCTTAGATTTTCTAAAGACAGATTGAATACTTGATTTTGCATATTTAACAGCCTAAACGAGGCCCAGAAAGCAGTTCAGAATAGATGAAAGAATACGATACCGAACACTCCAACAGTCAATTACTCCGCTCACACTGGGCAAGTAATCTATGATCAAATTGCGGAATTTGTCTATTACAATTTAAAACTAAAAGAGGAGGTCCACCGTTAAATAGTCTTATCTTCATTTCTTTTTCCCATGAGCCATAAGACAGATTGAAGCCCAAGAAGCATATAAAAAATAGTATCAGGTCGATGACTGAATGTAGGTTCAAACAGGCTTTTAATAAAAAAAGATGAAAAAGCAGCCAACAAACTAAGACTTAAATCAGAAATATAAGGGTTACCATTCATGATCACCCAAAAAGACATCCGATAAAATGAAAATATAATCCAAAGATAAAAAAATAAACCCACTATGCCGGTTCTGACAAGAATGCTTAGAAGACTACTATGAGGAAACCTATAGTGGTAGTTTTCTTTTACTAAAGCCTGTTGCTTGTAATTCTTGAAGGCTTTGGGATTGTTAACTTTAATGTCTTTAAAGGTATCGATATTAAAACCATGTCCCAAAACAGGAGCATCTTTAAACACTTGCATAGAGAACATAAAAATATCTTTTCTAGTATTATCGGAAAAAAAATCTTTTTTGCCGAGCCGCCCAGGCAGACTACCGAAAGATAGTCCCACCACCACACAGAAGATAATGGAAATAACTATAATTTTATGCCTGGCAAAGTATTTGATAGTGGAAATAACTAACGCTAAAAATGTCCCCCGGGACTGAGGTACAATTGATGCGGTAATAAAAATAGCGATACAAATTATTAATACCAGCCTTTGAGAAATATTTTTACAATATTTAAAGAGCATAAATGAAAAGAAAAGAGCTGTAATGGTTAAAAAACCTTCAATAT
>JAKSAU010000792.1 GCA_022361535.1 Desulfobacterales bacterium | reverse complement strand
CGGTAGTCCCGCACCGGCACCACGTCAAAGGCGATCCCCATGGTTTCGGGAAGCCGGCCATGGAAGTCGAGGATCCGGCCCGGAATGTCCGAAACCGATGTGATGGGAACGATATCCGGGATGCCGGATTCGGCCCGGGCCCGGGGCAGGTACCGCCGGACAAGCAGCAGGGGCGCCCTGTCCGTGGCCACGTAAAGATAGGCGTCCTGGGCCGTTCCGGAAAAATAGTAGAGATCCGGTTTGTGCATCAACAGCACCGAATCGAGGCCGGCTGCCGCCAGGCCGGTTTTCAGGGTTTGAATCCGGTGTTGAATCTCCCGGGCCGGTACCGGGTCGAAAACGGGAATGTCATCGGTCCGCATTACGATGTTTCCGCATTATCAATCCGCTTCCCGATATCCGCGATCAGTTCCCGCAGCCATTGATGGACCGGGTCCGTGTCCTGGCGGAGATGCCAGAACTGCCGGATCCGGAACCGGGTTTCGAACCCTTCCAGGGGGTAGACCGTGAACGGAAAGCCCTTCCGGTAGCTGTTTGCGATTTTCTCGGCAACGATACCGATATAACCGGTACGGATCACAACCTGGGGTATCAAAAATTCCTGGTCCGTAATAAAAGGGGTGTTGAATTTTATCTTCTGCTGATCCAGGATATGGAAAAGATCGGTGGTCTCCTGCTGGGATACCTGGTAACGGATCAGGTTGTACCGGCCGATATTATCCGGCCCGATGGCGCCTTCCGGTATCTCTGTCGACCGGCCGGCCACACAGACCTCCCGGTCCGAAAAAAGGGATTGTTCCCGGATGCCGGCCCGCTGGATCCGTGAACAGCCGATGACCAGATCCAGGTCCCCGTTTTCCAGAAAGCGTGTTTTCTGAACCAGGGTCAGGTGCTGGGTGATGATACGGATGCCCGGGGCCAGTTTTTCCAGTACGGGCAGCAGTTCCGGCATCAGCACCAGGCTGCTGTAGTTGGTGATGCCGATGACAAAGGTCCGGGAAGACTCCCGGGGGTCATCCTGCCCCCGGTCTCCCAGAACACGGTTGATCAACTCCAGTGATTTCCCGATTTCCCCCCCGGCGGTTTTGGCCCTGAGGGTGGGTTTCATCCGGTTTCCCTGGCGGACAAACAGGGGATCGTTGAAAAAATCCCGCAGTTTTGCCAGTGAGTGGCTGATGGCCGGCTGGCTCAGGTTCATGGACCTGGCCGCCTGAGTCAGGCTCTCCTCCCTGAGG
>JAKSAU010000866.1 GCA_022361535.1 Desulfobacterales bacterium | reverse complement strand
CAGATGTTGGGCAGGTATAAAATGGTATTATCAGGATCAATTGTTCCGGCTTGAAGGGCATGAATAACCGAGCCTGTGATGGCTACATTTGGAAGACATTCGCCCCCCGATGCAAACCTGTACCCCTGGTTCATGATGGCTGAATCAAGTTCCAGTATCTGGGCTGAATAACCGGCAGCTTCAAACACCTGTTGCTGGAACCGATTTATTCTCAGGTCTGTGGTAGGAATAAGGACGGTATCCCCCTCTTTGAAATGATCAGGTCCCAGTGTCTCGGCTGCGTTCATGTCCGCTCTGGCATCCGGTTCTGCATCCTCTATCGCAGATTGATTAAAATCATTGATAAATGCATCTGCTGCAGCTTCAATCCGGGTCATGTACCCTACATCTGATGAGTGCTCGTCCAACTGCAGCACAAGATACGGCTTGTCGGCCTTTTCCATGATCTCTTTAAAATAGGTAATCAGGTAGGCGTCAGGGCTGCACCTGAAACAAGTGAGAAACACCGGGTAAATATCACTGGACTTTGCAACAAGGTCAGCAGCGCAAAGGACTTGCTGCCCAAAATACCAGTGCATGTTCTCCATGTGTTCAATCTGGGTAGAATCAGGGGTTGCCTCCAGCATGGACTGACTGATCAGGTCAAATCCCATCTGTTCAAGTTTTTTAGGGATTCCAAGGTTGATTCTTGGATCGAATAGGGCATAGGGTCGGCCAATCAAGAGAATTTTCATTTTTTCTTTAGACTGGCCAATGATCCGGCTGCCGTCTTCTTTCCATTTTTCTTGGGCGGCATAAAATTTTTGCCTGGCTCCCACAAAGGCTTCAATGATCTTTTCTTTGGACAAACCTGTTACCGGAGCCAGTTGTTCAGCCAGGGTTCGGGCGGCATCTTCATCGCTGACATTATTGAATTTAAGTTTCGGGGCAACAACAGGCACATTCATCGGATGAGCCGGCAGATTGTCGATGATGGATGGCGCATAGGAAGAATAATAGCAAAAATAGGCATCAGTCATCTTTTCACGGAACAACTCTTCGGCCGGCAATTGCCGGGTAAGGTGTTGTTCGTTGATCAAAGTCGGAAAAAAGATGAAATCGACCTTTTTTTGAGCCAAAGATGACACCATACCATGTGCCAGGGCCATGGGGGCGCAAAAGTCGGCGTTGATCATCTCCATGCCTTTTGCCAGTTTCTTATCCGAACTATTTTCAATTTTAATTTTGATTCCTAACCTGTGAAAAAAGTCGGTAAATAGGCCTGTATATTCTTTCATGAAAAGTGTTTGGGGAATACCCGCCACAATTGACGCGTTTTCAGGCGATGGAACGGTAGATCCGAATGCCTGACTGAACTGCATTTCAATGGTTGAGGTGTTGGACCTTTTTTTTACCTTTTTATCCTCATAGTCCCTGCCGCATTTCAGTCCCCAGGCCGTGCACATATCTCCTGTTTTATATACTCTTAACTCACATTGGTTGGGACAAAGTTCACAGGTTTCCGTGTGTGTGTCACAGGAAAAATCCATTCCGGTGAAGCAACTGTTTTCAATCCCTTTGTTCTTCAAGGAAACCGCACATCCCAAAGCCCCTGTGAGGTGACAATATTTCGATACAAAAACAGGGGTGCCCAATTCGTTTTCAAAAACAGCCACAAGTGCTTTGTTTCTTGCCGTGGCCCCCTGGAAGTAAATCCGCTTTCCCATCCGGCTCTTCCCCACGACTTTAGACAGGTAATTGTCCCTAACACTATAGAGGACAGCTGCAATGATCTGTTCCTTTTTCCAGCCTTGGGCTAAAAATATGTTCAGGTCGCGTTCCATATATACGGTACATCGGTCTGACGTATAGGGAGCCGTCTGTCCGGGCGCCATATTTGATATGTCATCCAAAGAAATATCCAGGCGCTTGGCCTGTTCTTCGATAAAAGATCCTGTGCCGGCAGCGCATACATAGTTCATAACCGAATTGGTCACCTGGCCCTGTTTCATCTGGGTGAATTTGGAATCCTGCCCCCCGATTTCAATAATGGTGTCTGTATCAGGATCGATAAAGGTGGCGCCTAAAGCATGGGCGGTGATTTCATTGATGGCTTCGTCCGCGCCAATGACCTGGCGGATCAGTTCCCTGCCAGAGCCTGTGGTTCCCACTCCAAGGATAGTCAGGTCGGTATGGGCAAAGACCTGGTTCATTTTTTCCAGAAGGCCTGTGACCGCTCTTACCGGATCTCCTTTTGTCCAGGAGTAAAGCCCGACAAGGATGTCGTTGTTTTGGTCCATGACAACTGCTTTTGTGGATGTGGAGCCCACATCAATGCCAATGTATACCTGGCAAATGCCTTGGTTAATTGGTGTATATTTTGTGACTTCAATCCCGTCTTCAACAATCGTGTCATCTTTTTCAAAATTAGGGTAATGGGACAGGTTCATCTCAAGCTGGGGACGTGAACTAACCTTTTTTTTACTGCTTTGCGAAATGTGCCCGATATTGGCTACAGGCTCTTGTCCAAGGGCGGCAGCACCGATGGCATTAAATGTCAGGGCGTTTTCCGGTACAATAATTTTTCTGCCAAAGGCATTGGACAGCTGATCAACAATTTTTTGATTTTTGCTCATTCCGCCGGCAAATAGAATCTCTCCTGGCAAATCCCCACCCCGGACGGTATTCGCCAACACATTCCTGGCAACGCCTTCACACAGTCCGGCGCAGATGGCTTCCTTGGAGAATCCCCTGGCCTGCGCATGAATAATGTCTGATTTTGCAAATACAGCGCAGCGGGTGGCAATTGAGGGTGGGGTATCTTTGTATTCCAAGGCATTTCGGCTTAACTGGGCTGTTGAAAAGCCCAAACGCTCTGCCTGCTGGTCGATGAACCCACCGGTTCCGGAGGCACAGTCCGAGTTGGCAATATGGTCAATGTAGTTAAACTCATCATCCAGACGGATCAGGTAAAAGCTTTCGCATCCAATGGAAAAAATATTTCTGCATCCTGTGGAAAGGTAGCGGTTGGCTTCAACAGAAGTGATAACCGGATCAAATGTTTTCATTCCATTGACTGAAATTTTTCCGGTCAGACCGAATGATTCGAGTCGGTCAAAAGGTATCTGATCTCGGAGTTGCCCGAGCATTGTTTTAAAGGCTTTTTCAATATTTCCATTGTGGGCAAGGCTGGTATTAAAAACGATCTTTTTGTCATCTAAGACAACAGCATTCAGGCTTTTTGATCCAAAGTCAAATCCGGCTTTCATTTTGATATATATTCCTCATCAGATGCATCGATAGTTATCATTGAATTAAGATCCGATACTTTAGATAAAACTTAGGTTTTGTTCAAGCTTAAATTCTATATCAATGAACCCATGTAATGCCTTTTGGGAGGAGTTATTGAAATAATTCTTTGCAAAACAATATACATGTATATACAAGTCCATTTCTTTATGTTAAAAAGAGTCTTATTCATTATTATTTTTATCGTTAGGGAAGGGGGAAGACCATGAAAAAAATTGTTGAATGTGTTCCGAATTTTTCCGAAGGAAGAGACAAAGATACCATTGAGGCCATTGCCGAAGCCATCAGACAAACTGCCGGATGCAGCCTTTTGGATGTAGACCCCGGACGGTCCACCAACAGAACCGTGTATACCTTTGTAGGAGATCCCGAATCAGTTGTTGAAGGGGCGCTTGCTGCAGCTCGTGTGGCCCGTGAAAAAATCGATATGCGCCAGCATAAAGGCGATCATCATCGCATGGGCGCCATGGATGTCTGCCCCTTTATCCCGGTAGCCAATGTGACCATGGAAGAATGTGTCCGGGTGTCTAAGGATTTTGGAAAACGTGCCGCTGAAGAGCTTGGTATTCCTTTATATCTTTATGAGGAATCCGCTACCCAGGATTACCGGAAAAAACTTCCCCAGATAAGGGAGGGCCAGTATGAAGCTATTCCCGAACGGATCGTCCAGGAAAAATGGAAACCGGATTTCGGTCCGGCAGAATTTGTACCTGAATGGGGCGCAACGGTTACAGGGGCACGT
>JAKSAU010001022.1 GCA_022361535.1 Desulfobacterales bacterium | reverse complement strand
GTATTGTCTACAAATATATGAATTATCTCACCATCTACGTCCACAGTTTCCTGAATTTCATAATTCAGCTCCTCATAGTTAGTGACATCAAATTCATATCCATCCGGTAATTCCCTGGTTTTCAAGACCGTGTAATAAATCGTAGAAACCAGCGTCATAGGATATTTCACTAGTTTCGGCCCCGCCACCAGGTCCATCCTGCCGTCGCCGTTGATATCCATGGGGCGAATATTTCTCATGTCATAGTCGGTTGTGCTAAACTTCGTCCCGTCATTGAGGACCCCCTCATTAAACAGGCGCACGTTCCCGCCGGCGTCCTCTCCGGCACGCAACCAGTAAAATTGCCCGTTACCATCCGGGCCGGCCACGATATCCGTTTTTCCGTCACCATTCACATCCATCGGATAAGTCCGATTCCGGTTGTTTCGAAAGTAAACCATGATGCTGCCGGTAATGCCGTCGGTGATGAGCTCACCGCCATATACGAAGACATCCCCCGTGGATTTCAGCCACCTGAACTGCCCGTTGCCGTCCGGGCCGGCCACGATGTCCGCTTTCCGGTCGCCGTTGACGTCCATGCTGTAGACGAGGTCCAGATCCCCGCTCCAATTCCCGAAATCACCGCCAACGCCGTCATACCAGGCGTCTCCGAAATCATGGAACGATTTTGACCCCTTCTGGTAAAAGCATTTGACCGGAGGCAGCCCGCCGCCGTCTTTCCCGAACTGCTGAACCGACCCCAACAGCGACCGGCCGGTGAGCGGGCTGTAATCTTCCGCGGGCGTGTCCAGGTCCGCGTCGTAGGTCAGCTCATATTTCCGGACGAGCACCTCCGTTCCGCTCTCATTCCTGGACCATACGTGGATACGCGCCAGGCGCTGGGCCGTTGCCACGGGGAACTTCAAAGTATACCGCGTCCAGGCGTCACTGCGCGATTCAAGGTCAAACGTGACCGCGTGGGTGGTGCCCATACCAGTCTTGCTGTTGCCCGTATAGTCAATCCGAGATAGATATATTTCCCCTTGGTCCTTGGTGTAGGAAATACTCATGTAATTGCCATGGGGATCCACGACCTT
>JAKSAU010000206.1 GCA_022361535.1 Desulfobacterales bacterium | reverse complement strand
TGTCGCCAAGCTTGTGGAGAAAAATGTAGACTATATCTTCTTCCCGGATTTGTTTACCACAGATCACCCTGGGTCAGTTAGCCGGCAAAACTATGGCTGTGCCTATATGCAGTTAGCTTTCAAAGTAATGAACCAAACCATGGAGCTGGACAAGAAGGGCATTCAGCTGCTATCCCCGACCATAGCCTTTAGTATGGGTCATGGATTTATGAAAGAGAGCTTCTCTGGATTAGGTGAACAGCTCGGTAGGACACAGGAGGAGACGGTAAAAGCGCTGCAAAAAGGCATGGAAGCATTCATGGCGTTTGAAGATAGGATAGAGCAAAACAGCAAAGAGGTTGTCAAAGACATCAAGAGCGATGAAAAAGTATTTGTACTTATTTCAAAGATATACGGTGTGGCCGATCCAGTGCTAAATATGGGTATACCGGCTAAGCTCATGGAAATGGGATACAAAGTCATTCCGTTTTATGCTTTGCCCGATGGGGATTCCAGTAAAGAGCACCCCAATCTGTTCTGGCCCTTTTCACAGCATATATTGGAGCCGGCTCAGCTTATCAAACAGCATCCGAACCTCTACGCCATACTGCTGACCCATCACGGCTGTGGGCCGGACTCGATGGTATCCCACTACTTTAGAGAGGAAATGGGAGGAAAACCCTATCTGCATATCGAGGTCGATGAGCATTCATCCGGGGTTGGTGTCATTACCAGAGTCGAAGCCTTTATCAATAGCTTGAAAAAGACAGGCGGTCAAGAAGCAGAACCCATGGAAGTCTACGAAGAAAGAATCGTCCACAAAGAGGTCGATATCAAGAGCAGTGTCAATGAACTAAAAGGCAATACACCACTCTACCTACCATACATCTATCCCTATTCGCAGATCTTCAAAGAGATACTTTTAGCTAAAGGGATAAATGCGAAAGTTCTGCCGCAGACAAGTACGGATTCTGTAGACATTGGCAGAAAGTTTACGATAACAGAGGAGTATCTCTCGGCAACAGCCCTACTGGGAGATGCTTTCAAGGAGCTGTACAAGCTCAGAGCAAGCAAGAGTGATGATGTGGCATTCTTTATTCCTCAGAACGAAGGAACTGAAACTGACGGACAATACAACCGCTTCTTGAGGACAAAATTTGATGAAGAGGGATTTTCTAATGTCCAGATCGTAGCTCCTTTCATAGAAGATGTATTGTTTCAGAAAGAAGAAGTGGTGAAATCAGTCTGCTATGGTTTGCTGGCTGGAGATATCGTCCAAATAGCGCATAAAGAGACGCGGAGCAAGCATCTCAATGATATCGTCGACTCCATCAAAAGGAATCAATTTGATTTGGAATATCTTAAGGCAAAGGCAACAAAGGTCGGTGAAGAGCTAAAAACATTTGAGTTTAAGAAAAGCGTGTTTGCGGCTGGAGAATTCATGATACTCCTCAATGACTATATGAATAACTTTACCTTTCGTGATCGTGAAGATAAAGGTCATAGGGTTGTTTACAGTCCGCTCAGTGAAGCCATCTGGATGATGTGGCGTGACTTTGAAGCACAAAACAATAGTAAGA
>JAKSAU010000415.1 GCA_022361535.1 Desulfobacterales bacterium | reverse complement strand
CCAACAAAGGAACGGGTACGGCGGCTTTTGGCCATGTCCCCAAAACAAAAGTACCACCCAGGCTACCGGATCAGGCCTGGCAGACAGGTGATCGTCCTTTGATTATTTCAAAGTATCCAGAATCTTATTAAAGGTGACAGAGGGCCTCATCTCTTTTTCAAGCAGGGGTTCGTCCGGGTGGTAATATCCACCGACATCCACTGGATTTCCCTGAGCTGCCAGTAATTCTTCCAAAATTTTATCCCGGTTTTTGTCCAATGCATCTGCAACAGGTGTAAATACTTTTTTTAGTTCTTTGTCTTCATCCTGATCTGCCATAGCTTTTGCCCAATAGAACGCCAGGTAAAAGTGGCTGCCACGGTTGTCCAGTTCATTCACTTTCCGGGACGGAGACCGCTTTTTCATTAAAAACTCAGTATTGGCCTGGTTCAGGGCTTTTGACAGCATGGTTGCCTTCGGATTATTACCCTTAGTTCCCAAATCCTCCAGGGACACAGCCAGGGCCAAAAACTCGCCTAAAGAATCCCAGCGAAGGTGGTTTTCAGCCATAAACTGCTGGACATGTTTGGGGGCAGACCCACCTGCACCAGTCTCAAAGAGTCCGCCACCGGCCAAAAGCGGTACAATGGAAAGCATTTTAGCAGAGGTACCTAATTCCAGGATAGGAAACAGGTCAGTTAAATAATCTCTGAGGACATTGCCGGTGATTGATATGGTATCTTTTCCAGCCTTCACCCTATCCAGTGTGAATGCCATGGCATCTTTCGGAGAAAGAATACGGATATCAAGGCCATTTGTATCATGGTCTTTCAAATACAGGGTGGCTTTTTCCACGAGTTTGGCGTCATGCCCCCGTTTTTCATCCAGCCAGAATACTGCCGAATTACCGGTTGCCCGAGCCCGTGCCACTCCAAGTCCAACCCAATCCCGGATGGCTTCATCCTTGGTCTGGCACATTCGCCAAATATCGCCTTTCTCAACGTTGTGCTCGAAAATGAGATTCCCGGCCTCGTCTGTTACAGTTACAGTACCGTCAGCTTCCATAATAAAAGTCTTGTCATGTGAACCGTATTCCTCAGCCTTTTTGGCCATCAGTCCGACATTGGAAACATTACCCATGGTTTCCACATCAAAAGCCCCGTGTTTTTTGCAAAAGTCAAAGACCTGCTGGTATATTCCCGCATAAGAGCGGTCCGGGATAACAGCTTTGGTATCATGGAGATGTCCGTCAGGACCCCACATTTTCCCTGAAGATCTTAGGCAGGCCGGCATAGAGGCATCAATTATCACGTCACTTGGCACATGAAGGTTTGTAATCCCTTTATCAGAATCAACCATAGCAAGTGACGGCTGTTTTTCATATACTGCTTTAATATCTGCTTCTATCTCATCTTGCAGCCCTGAATCCAGACCTTTGATTTTAGTGTATAGGTCACCAAGCCCATTGGAAGGATCCACACCGATTTCATCAAACAACGCCTGGTGTTTTTCAAAAACATCTTTGAAATATACAGAGACGGCATGACCGAACATATAAGGATCAGAGACCTTCATCATGGTCGCTTTAAGGTGCACGGAAAGCAGCAGTTTTTTATCCTTTGCGTCATTGATCGCTTCTTCTAAAAACGTCCGCAAAGACCGGATATTCATCACAGAACCGTCAATCACTTCCCCTGCTTCCAAGGTTAGATTTTCCTTAAGCCTTTTCGTATTTCCGGCCTTATCCGAAAAATCAATATTCACTGCTGTTGCCTTGTCCATTACAGCCGACACTTCGCTGCCGTAAAAATCATGGCTTTGCATATGGGCCACATGGGATCTGGAATTCTTGGACCACTCCCCCATGGAATGGGGGTTCTTTTTTGCATAAGCTTTTACAGCATCAGCTACACGCCGGTCTGAATTTCCTTCTCGAAGCACCGGGTTTACAGCAGAACCAAGCACCTTGGCATATCTGGATTTAGTTGACGCCTCTTTATCACCTTTGGGATCTTCCGGGTAATCAGGCACATTATATCCCTGCCCTTGAAGTTCATTGATGGCCGCTTTGAGCTGAGGAATAGATGCAGAAATATTGGGCAATTTTATAATGTTTGCTTTAGGCGTTTTCGCCAGTTCTCCCAGTTGAGCAAGATGATCACCTATTTTTTGTTCTTCAGTCAGGCCTTCTGGAAAAGTTGCCAGTATCCTGCCGGCAAGGGAGATGTCCTTTATCCCGACCTGGATACCGGCTGGGCCGGTATAGGCTTTAACAATGGGTAAAAGGGACCGGGTGGCCAAGGCAGGAGCTTCATCGGTAATAGTGTAAATGATATCGGGTGTTGTCATTGCGTCCTCCGGTCTTAAAAAGGTTGTAAAATTTATTAGCAACCGTCAGGATAGCATAAAAACCCGCATCTGGGCCAGTGTTGCTTAAAATTTTCCGCTTAAATCTGCATAGAATTGGTATAAATGCAAATATAGTGCATGTAAATCAAACCCATTCATGCATTTACGGTACACAGAAACGTAAAATATTATATTCGGTAGCTACTTTTCTATTTAAAATTTTATTCTTCCAATGAAGTAAATAATACAGGCAGACCTTCAATACCAAAGGTTTCATGTAAACAGGTTTGGGCAAGCATCGGGCTGCTTAGGAAATTTCATGAATTTTGCAATATAAACAAGAATTATTGACTTATTTGTATTTTTTTTATTGTAAAACAATGCTATAAGGCAGAAAAATTCAAAAACGTTCAAAATAGAACAAAATATTTGAAATTTTACAAAATAAAAAAACAATAAAGTTAACGCAGGAGTTCAATCATGTCTAATGTATACCCGACAGTCGACCCGGATGGTCTTTTGGAATATTCGGTTGTGTTTACAGACCGCTCATTAAACCATATGTCTGCAGCATTCCAAGACGTTATGCGCGATATCCATTCCACCCTAAATAGTGTCTACAATGCTGAAACCGTTGTCGTGGTACCAGGAAGTGGTACATTTGGGATGGAAGCTGTTGCCAGACAATTTTGCGATGGTAAAAAGTGTCTGGTCATCCAAAACGGCCTGTTCAGCTTCAGATGGTCACAGATTTTTGAGGCCGGAAATATCCCTTCATCCTGGTCAGTTCTTAAAGCAGCACCCATTGAGTCTGGCAGCCAGGCAGCTTATGCGCCCTGCCCAATTGAAAAGGCGGTAGAGGCCATCAAAACTGAAAAACCCGATGTGGTGTTAGCTCCCCATGTAGAGACCTCAGCAGGTATGATCCTTCCGGACGACTATCTCAAAGCGATCAGTGATGCAGCCCATGAAGTTAACGGCATCTTTGTTCTGGACTGTATTGCTTCCGGTACTGTTTGGGTGGACATGACGGCAACGGGTGTTGATGTCCTTGTTTCCGCACCCCAGAAAGGCTGGTCAGGCACCCCATGCTGCGGTCTTGTCATGCTTGGTCAAAAAGGCGTGGAAAAAATGGAACAAACACAGAGCACAAGTTTTTCCTGTGACCTTAAAAAATGGCACACTATCATGCAGGCTTATGTGGACGGTGGCCATGCCTATCATGCCACCATGCCGACAGACAGCCTTAAGACCTTCAGGGATAATATGAACGAACTCAAATCCCTGGGATTTGATAAAATGAAAGAGAACCAGGTAGAAATGGGCCGCCGTGTCAGAGACCTGATGGCGTCAAAAGGTATCAAGAGTTTGGCAGCTCAAGGATTTGAAGCACCTGGTGTTGTTGTGGCCTATACTGGCGATGCAGGGATTGCTAAAAAGTTCATTGGCCAGGGCATCCAGATTGCTGCCGGCGTACCCATCCAGTGCGATGAGCCTGAAGATTTCCAGACCTTTCGCATCGGTCTTTTCGGTCTGGATAAACTGACCAACATTGACCGCACCGTATCATCCTTTGAAAAGGCCTTGACCGAGATCTTCTAACTCATCTTTTAAAAATATAAAAACAAAAAACGCCGGAGCATTCAGCACCGGCGTTTTTATTTTTATACGTTTGTTTTCTGATATTAATGCTTAAAGCTGCGCTGACCAGTATATACCATGGTGGCATCATTTTCATTGCAAGCTTCAATGGACTGGTAGTCATTTAGGGAACCACCTGGTTGGATAACTGCCTTTACCCCCTGGCGCAGGCCCACATCAATCCCGTCTCTGAATGGAAAAAATGCATCTGAAATCATGGAAGACCCAATCAGTCCGCCTTTTACCTCGGCCACATTTGCCTCGATTTCCGCACGCTTGTCTTCATCGGTCATATCAGCGAAAGCCGTGTTGTACCGTTCAAAACAGTAGCGGTCACAGAGTTTTCGATAGGCTTTATCCACGGCAATTTCAGCTACACCAACCCGGTCCTGCTCACCAGTACCGATACCAACAGTGCAGTTGTCTTTTACATAGATCACTGAGTTGGAAGTAATCCCGGATTCGACCAGCCAGCCAAACAGCATATCCTGATATTCCTGTTCAGTGGGCTCACGGTTTACGCTGAATTTCTCACCCTTGTATTCGGTGGAAGCAACGGTTAAATCTTCTTTTTTCAAGGTTTCAGGTACAAAGGACCATTGGGTGACAATACCGCCGTCCATAAGGCTTTTAAAATCCACGACCCTGTCACCGATAAAAGATTGGAGACGGTCAATTGCATTGATCCGGATCACCCTTAAATTTTTACGCTGTCCAAGGATGTCAGTGACACCCTCTTCGAATTCAGGCGCCACAACCACTTCAGCATACTGTGAAGCAATGGCTTCGGCAGTGGCTTTGTCAACGGCTTTGTTTAAGGCAATACAGCCTCCGAATGCCGCCACACGATCGGCCATATATGCTTTGGCATAGGCTTCTTCAAGGCTTGCCGCACGGGCGGCACCGCAAGGGTTGTTATGTTTTACAATGACTGCGCAAGGCGTATCTGTAAAATACCTCAGGATGTTTAAAGAGTTGTCTGCATCAGTCAAATTGGTTTTTCCCGGGTGCTTGCCTGATTGGAGCAATTCAATGTCAGAGACCAGATATTTGCCAGGCGTAATGGTCTGGGCATCACCTAAAGCCAGATTGCCGTTGACCAGACGGTAAAGGGCGGCTTCCTGACCAGGGTTTTCACCGTAACGAAGTCCTTTTTCAACCTCATCAATCACCCAGGAGACCTTTTCATAAAACAGAGTCTGGCGCTTGTCCCCGTCAACAAATGAAATTTCCATTGCCGGAGTAAAATGATCATCCATAATCGTTTTGTACATCTGCTTTAAATCTTTGGCCATGATTTATTCTCCTGTCTTATAACATGATTGAACCTCTTCCATTGCCTTGTCACCTAAATAATCGGCAATGGTCCGGTCATAGACTGCAGTATGTTCAAAGGCTTTTTTGGAAAGTATATACCGGTCTTCAAGGCTTAGTGCCCCGTCCTGTGATTTTACCTTATCCAGGATACCGGGATATGATGCCGGATCTACCACAGACGCCACCCTGATAAAATTTTTGGCAGACGCCCGGATCATTGTGGGACCGCCGATATCGATATTCCCCCTTGCATTCTCAACAGTGACCCCGTCTTGGGCAATGGTCTGTGAAAAGGGATAAAGGTTGACTACCACCATGTCGATGGCAAGGGCATTGGTCCGCTTCAAATCATCCTGGTGGGCATCGTTATAGGTTTCAGTAAGAAGCCCCAAATAAATCTTGAAATCAAGGGTTTTTACCAACCCCCCTTGGGTTTCAGGCTGTCCTGTATAGTCAGATACCTGTTTGAGGCAGGTCTCTGCTTTATCGCCCAGGATTTCCTTAAGCTTTGCATAGGTGCCGCCGGTGGATAAAATCGTCAAATCCGGGTTAGCTTCAAGCATCCCCGGAATAAATGTTTCCAGGCCGCTTTTGTCAGACACGCTCACCAGCATGGTCTGGATCTTTACCTTGTCATCAATTTTTTCTACCACATTTTTAGCCATGGGCTTTCCTTATGCTTTGGGGTTGATACTATTTGATAAACACAATGGTTGCTTAAAGCAGGATGGATTTACCTCATCTGCAAAGATGAAGTCAAGCTATCTGCCCACCCTTTTGCTGCATGAGCGCCCCTAAAGAACGGACTATAGAAGCGGTCTGACTTCTGTGTTCCGGCGGGATCATCAAAGCCGGAATCTCCCGGTTCCGGACGAATAATTCTGTTTTATCAAAATCTTGGGGATTTTCAAGAGCCAAATCAAGGTCAGGCAACTGGGCCAAAAGGTCAAAAAAATTACCTGATATCCCCCCTGCATCCAGGTGCTCAATATACTGCAAAAAAATGGTGTTAATCGTTAGAGCCAGAGGTGGCATATTGGCATATCCTGCGTTTTTACAAACCTGTTGAGACATCATACTCCGGCATCCAAAGGGCCTGACATGATATATGGTGCAAAGGTCTTCTTCGAGAAAAGGACAGGCTCCCCATGAAGGGTCATTATTTTCATCATGCACCTTTTGCCCAGTCATGCAGGCATGGGCAAATCCATTGGTGGTCTGAGCTGGTCTGTAGCGGCTGCCTTTGACCATCACATTTAAACGGGTTTCCAACGCCTGCTTTTCTTTATCATTGACCCGGTCAAACAGGTATGCCATTTCAAGACTGGTCGCCGTTACATTACAGGTACAGCAGTCAGCACATTTCTCCTTGCATGCCAAGGATAAGTCGGATGTAACATTTTCAAATAGCAGGTATACCTGGTTTAGTCTTTCAATGGCGCTTTTTTGATATTGCATTTCTGACATGGGTCATACTCCTTTTGCCCCTTCATCTATCTTAATTTAACCTGACAGTCAAACGTGAGTTTATGAAGTTCTTTCATCATCTTGCCCCGACTAAAACATCTTAAATTGTTTGAACATTTTGCACATATACGCTTTTTCAGGTATTATGTTGAGAATCACTACAGGGGGATTTCAATATGAATTTGGATACCCATTACCTAAAAAAAGAACTCTACGAATTAGTAAAAAATGATCATTCCATCTTTGATTTTTTGCAAAGCGGATCTTTGGATGGTATCTGGTATTGGGATCTGGAAAGCCCTGAGAACGAATGGATGAGTCCTCAATTTTGGACCACCCTTGGATATGACCCAAAGAAAAGGCAGCATCTTGCATCTGAATGGCAGGACCTGATAAACCCTGAAGATCTTCAAACCGCTCTTTATAATTTCGAAAAGCATTGTGAGAATCATAACCACCCCTATGATCAAATTGTCCGTTACTGTCATAAAAATGGGTCAACCGTATGGGTTCGCTGCCGGGGAATAGTTATTCGTGATAATACCGGCAAACCCATTCGTATGTTAGGAGCCCACACAGATATAACCCCTCAAAAAAGAGCTGAAGAGACCCTGCGGTTAAGTGAGCAGTTCCTTGGCAACATGTTTGATTCCATACAGGATGGTATCAGTGTTTTAGATAATGACCTGACAATTATCCGGACGAACAAAGCCATCCAGACATGGTATACTCACATGGTCCCGCTGGAGGGAAAAAAATGTTATCACGTCTACCATGGACGCTCTTCTCAATGTGAATTCTGTCCGGTTGTTCGTGCTTTTGACACGGGCCGCATAGAAAAAGGCGAAGTACCATTGGTACAAAAAGGCATACAGACTGGTGTTTTGGAAATATCTGCCTTTCCGATGCTCGATGAGTTGGGAGAACCCACAGGTGTCATCGAATACGTAAAAGATATTTCCCAAAGAAAGGAATATGAAAAACAACTGTCAAATGCCTTGCAGGATTGGCAATCTACATTTGATGCAACAAACAGCATTATATGGCTTCTTGACAAAAACAATACAATTCTGCGCTCCAACAAATTGGCAGAGACAGTGTTTAAAACACCGGTCAACTCTATCATCGGTAAACAGTGTTGGCAGGTTGTACATGGCACTGATGATCCCATCCAGGGGTGTCCGCTATGCAAATCAACAAAAAGTCTGAAAAGAGAATCCAGTGAGTTACAGATTGATAATTCCTGGTTTGAAGTAACTGTTGACCCCATTTTGAATTCTGACGGGGAGCTTGAAAAGGCTGTCCACATTTTGACCGACATTACAGAGAGAAAACACTCTGAACTTCTTCTAAAAGAAAGAGAGCAACTTTACCGATCCTTATTTGAGAAAAATATTGCCGTCATGCTGCTGATCGATCCTGACTCCGGCAATATCGTCGATGCAAATCCGTCTGCAAGTTCTTTTTACGGGTATTCATTAGAGAAGTTAAAGTCCATGAAAATAACAGATCTTAATGTCCTCTCGAAAAATGAGGTCAACAAGGAAATGCAAAAAGCCAAACAGGAGCAGAGAAACTATTTTAATTTTCGTCATCGCCTTGCAGACCAATCCCTTCATGATGTGGAAGTGTATAGCGGCCCAATTTCAGTTGGCGGTGTTCCGCTTCTTTGCTCAATCATACACGATATATCTGAAAGAAAAGCCCTTGAATTAGAAAGAGAAGAATTAATCGATAAGCTCCAAAAGGCTTTGGATGAAATAAAAACCTTAAAGGGTATTGTCCCGATTTGTTCACATTGTAAAAAAATCAGGGATGATAAAGGATACTGGAACATCCTTGAATCCTATATCCAAGAACACTCAGAAGCATCGTTCAGTCACGGCATGTGCCCTGAATGCTCTGATAGGTTATATGGAGATCAGGAATGGTACATTGACATGAAAAAAAACAAGAAATAGACGATTTATATTTAACGTTTTACTTGCTTTTTAATCTTGTTTAATTGCAAAATAAACAAGATTCATAAAATTATTTTAATTCATATATATACTTATTTTAGCCCTTCACACGAATTAAAGGAGTCTGCCATGATACCTGAAAAAATGAAGGCGCTGCTGGAAGATACCCTGCCGGAACGTTCTCGCAAGAACCGGTTGATCTCTGAGGGGTCTTTTTGTTTTCTTGAATTCGGTCCCCTGGATGTGGACCGGCTTCGGCGGTTAGGCATACGGGTAGACCGCCTTGGCCCCCGGGTTGTGTCATGCATGTGGGATCAGGAAAGTCCCCTTGAAATTGGCGGCTACCTGGTGGTGGACAACCTTGCAATGGGCCAGCCTTCAATGGGTGGGGTACGCATGCTGCCTGATATTACCCCGGATATAATTCACAACCTGGCACGGGGGATGACATTTAAAAATGCAGCCGCAGACCTGCCTTTTGGCGGAGGTAAATCCGGGATTGTCTGCCCGGACAATATGGACGATAAAACACGGCATGACATAGTAAAAGGGTTTGGCAAGCTGCTTAAACGTTATAAGGATATTTATATCCCGGGGCCGGATGTGGGAACCAACGATGCGGACATGAAAACCTTTGCCATTGAAAACGGTTTAAACAATGTAGTTTCAAAGCCTGCAGATATGGGTGGAAACCGCATTGATGAACTGGGTGGTGCTGCAAATGGTGTTGTCGTAGCTTATAACACTTTAATTGATCAAATGCCAAAACTCAAAGCCCTGCCCCAGTTTAAAAACTTAGAAATCCCACCTCCTGTGAAGCAAGATGTAATCTTACAAGGATTTGGTGCGGTCGGCGCTCATGTGGCACGGCTTTTTCACGAATATACTAAAAACTCAGCGCCTGTAATCAAAGGCATCAGCGATGCAGACGGTTTTCTGGTAGATCCGAACGGGCTGCCATGGCAGCAGTTGTTCAGCATGTGGCAGACCTTGGGAGTTGTCACCCGGGCATTTTACCATGACCAAATCATGCACGGTAAAAAAGAAAAGAATCAACACACCATATTCTCAAACTGCCCAGACAACATGCTGACTGAATCGGCTTTCTGCCTGATACCGGCATCGCCTGTAGCAAACTACCTGGATGTTGATGCCTCCTCCAACCCGTCCATGACCTGTGAAAGAATGGGGGCTTGGCAAATGATAGTAGAAGGGGCCAACACCTATTCCCCTGACCCTGCCTTAAAGGCCAAACGCCGCCGTATGGAACGCCATGTGTTTCGCGACAAGGGCTGTCTGATCGCCACTGACTATCTGGTTAACTCAGGGGGCGTAATTTATGCAGCCCATGAACGAATCATTCCAACTCCAAAGCATTTGTACATCCCAAAAGAAATCCTTGGGGATCGGGCAAAAATAGATGCTTGGCTGTATCAAAACCGTGATGAATTCCAGCAACTTGCCGAACAAAGACGTAAAGCGGCCCTGAATAAGCTTGAAACAGTCATCCGCAGGAACATGGAAGAGCTTGTTGATGGTCTTTGCGCCGATGCAGACAGCCTGCCCTGTGAAGTAGCGGAAAATATCTCGGTCGGCCGAATTGCCTCAAAGGAAAAATCCAGAACCGTCAGAGATATCATGGCCGAAGCTCCGTGTATCGACCTGGACAGTACCATTGCAGATGCTGCTGATCTGCTGGTGGACGCGCATGTCTCTATTGTCACCGTGATTTCTGAAAAAGGCAAGCCAATGGGCATTGTCACCAACTGGGATATCACCCGGGCCATGGCTCTGAAACTGCCCATGGATGCGCCCTTAACTCGAATCATGACCACTGATGTGATCTACACAGGGCCGCAAGACTCATTTCTTCATTGCATTCGTATGCTCGAACACCATGAGATATCAGCTATGCCCATTGTAGAAGAAGACCGTGTCATCGGAATTATCTCGGGGGATATTCTGGCCCGCAGGACCTTGTTCCGGTTACTGCAAACGCATGAATAGTTTTTTTCTTATTTGAAATCAAAATAAGAGTTGCCCAAAAGGGAGTATTTCCAGGTGTTTTCTATAGCAACTCTCAAAACAAATCTACAATTGTCCATAGTGAACAAGGGCATTCTATACACAAATACCGGCCCGTTTATTCTAAGAAGCGGCTGCCGAATTTTTTGTAAAAATCCGCCTGATATGGCTGATGCCGTCTTCTTAGAACAAACGAGCCTAAGTGCTCAAACGGCAATACCTTCTGAGAGTGCTGCCGACAATCAATTTACCCGTATTATAAAGGAACATATTTTTGAGAAGCGCTTATATAATAGCCATTCAGAGAGATCTTCGATCTTTTAGCAGCCTTAAACTTTAAATTTACTGCGAAAATGTCAGCAGGCCTTCTTTTTTCAACTGAACAAAGGCCTTTTCAAGTTTTTCCAAAACCGCTTTTGCGCCATCCATATTCTTGGTTACTACAAAATGGATATCAAAAGAAGATATATCATTGAATTGAATGTCTTCAAACTGGTGCGACCTGAGTACCATTTCAGATGGATGCTTATAGTCAAGCAGGTAGTAGTGTTTCCCTTTTTTCGCAAACAGGCTTAAGCTCTTGAATGCATTTTCATGGGAATCAAATTCCAGGTAAGTTACTTGGTTGGCGGGATCCTTAATATAGTGAATCCATCCGCCGTAACTGTAACCCCTTAAGATTAAAATAGTTCGACGAAACAGATCCTGCTGCTGTAGAATCGGCTTTCTTTCGCCAATTGTATACGCCCTTAATACCAGCTTTTCTACGACAGATTCACCAATATATGTGGTCCCTTTAAATTCGGGCAGAGTGGTAAGTCCTATCCACAGGTGGATATCGCCTTTAACCAATGTTTTTGCCAGCCTTTTTGCAGGCAAAGATCTTGCTGTCCATTGAAACCCGGCTTTTTCCAAAGACTTTGACGTAATATCGATTATTATTCCTGCCGGACGACCATGTTCACCCGTATATGTCATGGGTGGGAACTCTACATACCCGATTTTAATCGTCTGTGATATTGCTGAAGAATAAATAAAAAGGAGCAAGAAAGAAAAAAGCAAACTATACCATTTTTTAATTCTCAAAATTCCCCCTGCAGGCGATACACCGGTTGTATCGCTTATTTATCTTTGATGTCGTATTTTTTTCGTAAATTACTTCTGAAACGTATCTACTTTTAACCAAAACCCATCTAAATTGCAACATACATTCTCCGATAAAGAGTAATCGTATTTTGTTGGACACCTACACAAGACCGTTTATCCCGTAAACGTCTGCCATATTTAAAAATTTACACCTGATAATGTTCTCCGGGGCAAACCCGCTTTAATACATAAGTTGAATGCGTAACTATTGCTGTCCGACACCAACTGTATTGAATTTCCATTTGGAATACCGTATTCTGATACAAATTACCGAAGTTTGATCCACCACTTTCAAGGAGACCATCATGGGCGCTGATGTTTTTTTCATGGATATGACCGCTACATCACGGGAGAACCTGCCGAGCAAATTAGAAAGACTGGTCAATGCTGCCGGGATCACCGATGT
>JAKSAU010000581.1 GCA_022361535.1 Desulfobacterales bacterium | reverse complement strand
AGCTCATATAAGAGATAACTTTAACCGGCGTGGCCCTTTCTTAAAACTTGTGGTCAAAGACACGGGACACGGTATGGATGAAAAAACCCTTGAAAAAGCATTTGACCCATACTTCACAACAAAAGAAGTTGGCAGGGGAACAGGCTTTGGTTTGGCACTGGTCCATGCCATCGTTGATGAACATGACGGGCTTATTCATGCAGAGAGTATTTTAGGCGTAGGATCTTCATTCTTCATATATCTTCCTGTAGCACAAGACAGGGATACTGACGGTCACAACAATTTCAACAATGACAAAAACCCGGCAGGAGGTACTGAAACCATTATGGTGGTGGATGACGAACCTGATATAAGGGAGCTTATTACAGAATTGTTGGAGCGGTTCGGCTATACAGTGCACACTTATGAAGACGGACAAAAGGCTTTGACTGCATTCAGAGCAAAAGAAATAGACTTTGATTTAATAATCACTGATATGACAATGCCTCTGCTGACGGGCATTGGGCTGGCCAGAGAAATTTTAGCTGAAGATAAGAGCTTTCCCATCATACTGTGCTCCGGGTACAATGAAACACTATCAAAGCAAGACGCCCTGGATATTGGCATCAAGGAATTTCTTGAAAAGCCGTTGAAAACATATAGATTGCTCAGAATCATACGACAAAATCTTGATAACCTAATGTAGCGCCCATTCCAGAAGAGGCTAAAAGCAATAGAGAATTTTTATAGCGGTCTCAAAAATATACTCATTTATAATGTGGGAGATTGCTTATCGATAGCATCCTCAGATGAAGGTATTCAATTGGGTACTTAGGCTCGTTAGTTCTAAGAAGGCGGCATCAGCCGGATTTTGAAAAAAATTCGGCAGCCGCTTCTTGGAACTAAAGAGCCGGTATTTGTTATATGGGATACCCTTGTTCACCAGGGCCAATCGGAAATTTATTTTGAGACTTGTTATAGATATTTACAAACTTTAGTCTATAAGAAAAATTAAAAAGCCCCGGCAGAGATAATTCTCTGCCGGGGCTTTTAGTATGTATTGCTTAGACTTGCAGACTTAGTCGAAAATCAACTCAATCTGAACCATGGGGGCTACGTCACCCTTCCGGGGTCCAAGTTTGGTGATTCTCGTATATCCGCCCTGTCTAGAGCTGAACTTCTCTGAAACCTCGTCAAAGAGGGTATGAACAACATCTTTTTCGCGGATCACGGCAAGAGCCTGGCGTCTGGCATGGAGGTCTCCTCTTTTCGCCAGAGTGATCATTTTATCGGCAATTTTCCTTAAGCCTTTTGCTTTAGCTTCGGTGGTTTTGATGCTGCTGTGCTTAAACAGAGAAGTTACCATGTTTCTGAACATCGCCTTTCTATGGGCGGATGTTCTATTCAATTTTAATACTGATTTTCTATGCTTCATGGTAATTTACTCTCCTTCCTGATTATTATCTTCTTCCGGCGGTTCAAATCCTTCGAGATCCATACCCAGGGAAAGATCCATTGAACTCAAGACTTCCTTGATTTCATTGAGCGATTTTCTACCGAAGTTCTTTGTCTTGAGCATTTCACTGTCAGTTTTCTGTACCAACTGATAAATGGTATGGATTCTGGCGTTTTTCAGGCAGTTAGAGCTTCTAACTGAAAGTTCCAGTTCATCCACGGACCGATAGATGTTCTCGTTGAATCCCTTATCATTTTCATCTGATTTAACTTCCGTATCATCAGGTTCAAGTTCTTCATCAAAATTGATGAAAGGATTCATCTGCTCTTTAAGAATCTTGGCGCCGTAGGCAACTGAATCATCAGGTGTTACACTGCCATCTGTCCAGACTTCCAAGGTAAGTTTGTCATAGTCAGTCTTCTGCCCAATCCTGGAAGTACCCACCACATATTTCACTCGTTTGATGGGGGAAAAAACTGAATCGATGGGAATGGTTCCTATGGGAGCATCTTCGTCCTTATTAGCGGATGCCAGGGCATAGCCCTTACCAGTCTTGACGACCATAACCATGTTCAGTGAACCGTTTTTGTTTACGGTGGCAATATGCTGTTCCGGATTCAGAATTTCAACTTTTCCGTCAGGGCTGACAATGTCGGCACCTGTCACATCGGCTTCGCCTGTGATATTGAGCGTAAGAATTTTTTCTTCTGTATCATCTACCTTAAGTTTAAGTTCCTTAAGGTTAAGAATAATTTCAGAAACATCTTCTCTTACGTCGGAAATGACACTGTATTCGTGAAGGGCATCATCGAATTTCACAGAGACTATGGCCGCACCGTATATGGATGATAAAATGATACGCCGTAAGGAGTTACCAATGGTGATGCCGTATCCCCTTTCAAGGGGCTCGCACACGAACTTGCCATAAGTGGAAGTTGTGGTAACATCAAGCTTTTCCGGCTTGATCATCTCTCGCCAGTTTACATATGCAACGTTTTCAGATGACATTTAAATCTCCTGAATAAATATTAGGATAAACCATATATAATGATGTACCTTATTTAGAATAAAGCTCGACGATCAACTGTTCCTGGATGGGCAATGTAATATCTTCCCTTGCCGGGATACCCTTGACTTCGCCTTTAAAATTGTCTTTGTTGATTTCAAGCCACTGGGGAACGCCGCGTCTTACAATCGCTTCCAGGGAGTCAGAAATGGCCTGAATCTTTTTGCTTTTCTCACGAAGTTCGATCACGTCACCCTTTTTTACCTGGTAAGAAGGAATGTTTACCTTTTTACCATTTACGGTGAAATGGTTATGACGGACAAAATGACGGCCCTGGTTTCTGGAATTTACAAATCCAAGACGGAACACGGTATTGTCCAAGCGTGTTTCGAGCAGGCTAAGCAAATTGGTACCTGTAATACCTTTCTGGCGGTCTGCTCTTTTGAAAGCGATTCTGAACTGTTTTTCAGACACACCGTAAATCCGGCGTACTTTCTGTTTTTCACGAAGCTGTATACCGTAATCAGACTGTTTACTTCTTTTCTGGCCATGCTCTCCGGGAGGGAAGCCTCTTCTGTCAAAACTGCACTTGTCTGAAAAACAACGGTCACCCTTCAGAAAGAGCTTCATATTTTCGCGTCTGCACTGACGGCAAACTGATCCTCTATATCTTGCCAATGTTTCCTCCTTTATCGATCCGGATAAAGTTTACACTAAAAAATATATCCTTATTGTTCTTTTTGGATCGGATAGTTCTTATTGAATTGTTTCTTATACTCTTCTTCTTTTAGGCGGACGGCACCCGTTATGAGGAACCGGCGTTACATCTTTGATAACGGAAATGTTGAATCCGAGTGCATGCAGCGCACGCAATGCAGATTCTCTACCGGGTCCGGGGCCTTTTACATATACGCCTACATTTTTCATACCGTGTTCCATAGCCTTTGCACCTGCGTCTTCAGCAACCAGTTTGGCTGCAAAGGGGGTGGACTTTCTGGAACCCTTGAAACCCTGCATACCGGCGGAAGACCAGGAAATGGTATTACCGTTTTCGTCAGCAATGGTCACAATAGTATTATTAAAGGTAGACTGAATATGTACAATACCTGTGGAGATATTCTTTTTTACCCGTTTTTTTCCAACGGTTTTTTTAGACTTCTTTGCCATAATATTATACCTTTTTTATCTTATCCTACTTTTTCTTTTTAACTGCAGTACGTTTGGGACCTTTTCTTGTTCTTGCATTTGTGCTGGTCCGCTGTCCGTGGCAGGGAAGGCCTTTACGGTGACGAAGTCCTCTATAGCAGCCAAGATCCATGAGACGTTTAATGTTCATGGATACTTCGGAACGAAGTTCACCTTCTACTTTGTAGTTGGCGTCAATGACCTTTCTGATGTCATTAACCTGCTCTTCGGTCAGTTGGCCTGCTTTAGTTGTAGGTTCGATACCTGTTTGTTCGAGTATCAATTGGGATCTGCTGCGTCCAATACCATAGATATAGGTTAAAGCGACCCAAGCATGTTTGTCTTTTGGTAAATCTACACCAGCTATACGTGCCAAATTTCTTTCCCCCTATCCCTGACGCTGTTTATGACGCTTGTTGATACAGATAACTCTGACTACACCGCGTCTTTTGATGACTTTACAGTCTCTACAGATTTTTTTTACAGATGCTCTGACTTTCATCCATCTACTCCTAGTCTAAAATATCTTTACTAAAATTGTATATATATAATTAAACCGTTTTATTTATACCGGTAAGTGATCCTGCCGCGGCTCAGATCGTAGGGTGAAATCTCAACGGTTACCTTGTCTCCGGGCAGTATTTTAATAAAGTGCATTCTCATTTTCCCGGAAATATGGGCCAGCAAAACATGTTTGTTTTCAAGCTCCACCTTGAACATGGCATTGGGAAGTGTTTCGAGGACTTTCCCGTCGACTTTGATAGGCTCTTCTTTTGCCATAATCTTAATTCATCTCCTTTGTGATGTGAATCTTTATGATCTACCCTTAATCCGTTTAGCCCCTGACCGTCCCAAGAATCCATCGTAGTTGCCTGTGATGAGGTGAGATTCAATCTGGGAAATGGTGTCGATGGAGACACCGACAACAATCAGAAGAGCTGTTCCGCCAAAATAAAACGGTACGTTAAATTTATCCATAAGAATGGTGGGAAGAACACAGACCGCAGATACATACAAGGCGCCGCCGACAGTTATCCGAGTAAGCACCTTATCGATGTATTCGGCAGTCCGTTTTCCAGGTCTGATACCAGGAATGTACCCGCCGTTTCTTTTCATATTTTCTGCCACGTCTTCAGGATTAAACTGTACTGCTGTGTAAAAAAAACAGAAGAACACGATGAATCCAACGTAAAGCAGATAATACCATACGGTTCCGGGACTAAACATGGCTGCAACAGTCTGCATAATAGGCAGATTGATGAACTGAGCCAACGTCGTCGGAAACATTATAATGGAAGAAGCAAAAATTGGCGGAATAACACCTGCAGTATTAATCTTAAGCGGCAGATGTGAAGTCTGTCCACCGTACATTTTCCTGCCCACAACGCGTTTAGCGTAATGGACCGGTATTCTCCGCTGAGCCTGTTCCATAAAAATGATGGCCGCAACAACCGCTACCATCATAACGATTAAAATAATTGTGGAAAAGATCCCCATTTCACCGGTACTCAACAGCCTGATCATATTGCCGCCGGCAGACGGCATATTGGCAACGATACCGGCAAAAATGATCAAAGAAATCCCGTTACCAATACCACGCTCGGTGATCTGCTCACCCAGCCACATGATAAAGGCCGTACCTGCAGTCAAGGTGATAATGGTAATCAACCTAAACCCCCAACCGGGGTATGGTACAATAGGTACGCCAGCAGGTGAGGTCATAGTCTCAAGGCCTACCGCAATACCAAAACCCTGGATGACACTCAGAACAACGGTTCCGTATCTGGTGTACTGGGTTTTCTTTTTACGACCGGCATCACCTTCTTTTTTAAGCTGCTCGAGATGTGGAACGACAACGGTCATCAATTCCAAGATAATGGAGGCACTGATATAGGGCATAATACCCAGGGCAAAAATAGACAGCCGTTCAAGCGCCCCCCCCGAGAACATATTAAACATTGAGAATAAGGTTCCTGAAGCTGCTGCAAAGAATGATTCCAAGGCAGCACCATCAATACCCGGAGTAGGGACATGAACCCCGACCCGGTATACGAAAAGTAGTGCCAGGGTAATCAGGATCTTCCGTTTCAGTTCAGGAAGTTTAAACAGATTCTGATAGCTGTTCTCGATCATCTATACTTTCCTTAAATCGTTTGGTTATTCTACACTGCCGCCGGCAGATTCAATCTTTTCCTTGGCTGTTTTGGAAACCAAAACATTTTTAAGGGCAAACTTTTTAGCAATTTCACCCTGGCCAAGAATTTTGACGCCATCCACACGGCCTTTTACCAGGCCAGCGTCTCTGAGAACGTCAACAGTAATCTCTGCACCGTCTTCAAACCGATCCAAATCCTGGACATTGAGAACGGCGTTGATGGTTTTAAACGGATAATTTTTGAATCCGCGTTTGGGCAGGCGTCTATAGATGGGCATCTGTCCGCCTTCAAAACCGGGACGAACTGAGCCACCGGAACGTGCCTTCAAGCCCTTGTGACCTCTTGTGGAGGTTTTACCCATACCGGAGCCGGGGCCGCGGCCCACTCTTTTTCTATTCTTTCTGCTGCCGGGTGCGGGAGCCAGATCATGAAGCTGCATCTTAAACCTCCTCTACTTTCACCAGGTGTGAAACTTTTTTAATCTGCCCCTGGATCACAGGGGTGTTATCGTGCTCAACAGTCTGGTGCATCTTTCTGATGCCCAGGGAGCGGATAATCCGTCCGTGCTTTGCAGGACGGCCGATGGTGCTCTTTATCTGTGTAATCTTAATTTTATCAGCCATTGTCTACCTCTTTATATCTCTTCAGGTTTGAGCCCGCGTCTTTTGGCGACTTCTTCTTTGGTACACAAAGACTGCAGCCCTGCCATAGTGGCTCTGACGATATTCTGGGTGTTATGAGAGCCGATGCATTTGGTCAGGATATCGGTGACGCCAGCTGCCTCAAGGACCGCGCGGATCCCACCGCCGGCAATAAGGCCGGTACCGGGGGAGGCGGGTTTGAGAAGCACACGGCCTGATCCTGCATGACCAACGACTTCAAAAGGTACTGTACCGTTAAGGATGGAAACTTTAACCATATTTCTTTTGGCTTTTTCCATACCTTTTCTGATGGCTTCAGGTACTTCCTGGGCTTTCCCGAGTCCGTATCCCACACTGCCTTCACCGTCACCAACCACAACCAAAGCGGTGAATGTGAAATTCCGGCCGCCTTTTACAACCTTTGCAACGCGGTTAATCCTGACGACTTTATCTATTAAACCTGTATCTTCCATCTGCTGTTGTTGTCTAGCCAAGGGTGTTCCTCCTTAATTAGAATTCAAGACCGGCTTCACGGGCCCCGTCTGAAAGCGCTTTAACACGTCCGTGATAAAGGAAGCCGTTCCGGTCAAGAACAACTTTTTTGATACCTTTATCCAGAGCCCTTTTACCGATAAGGGTTCCAATCGCCTTTGCAACATCCTGTTTTTTGCCTTCAACAGGAGCATCTTTATACTCTTGATCAAGAGAAGATGCGGCTACAAGAGTGACCCCTTTAGTGTCGTCAATGATCTGTGCGTAGATGTGCTTTGCACTTCTGAATACGCTCAGTCTCGGGCGATCCTGATTACCAAATATATTCTTTCTGATTCTTTTTTTTCTTTTAAGCCTTGCTACAAGCCTTGGTGATGTATTTGCCATTATTTTATTTCCTCACCTCTTACTCTTTACCAGCAGTTTTACCTGCTTTTCTGATGATTCTTTCGTCAGCATACATGATGCCTTTGCCTTTGTAAGGCTCGGGAGGTCTTATAGCTCTGATGTTTGCTGCGGCCTGGCCCAAGAGTTCTTTATCAATACTGGTAAGGGTGACTTCCACGTTTTTATCTACGTTTGCAGTAACGCCTTCGGGAAGAGGGAAGTCTACCGGATTGGAGTAGCCCACGTTGAGCACCAGGGATTTTCCCTTTGCCTCAGCACGGTAACCAATACCGGAAAGAACCAGCTTTTTTTCATAACCTTCGGTGACGCCGTGAACCATGTTAAAAATAAGGGATCTGAACAGCCCCTGAAGCGCCACTTTCTTTTTATTTGAGGTGTCTGTATTAACGGTCAGCACCTTATCTTCAATTTCAATATTTACTGCCGGGTGTACTTTACGGCCAAGGCTGCCTTTGGGGCCTTTTACGTTGATTGTATCACCATCAAGGGTAATCTGGACCTTATCTGGAAGCTGAACCGGCTGTTTTCCTATTCGTGACATTTTCTACTCCTGTCTTACCAAACGTTACAAAGAATTTCACCGCCGACGTTCGCTTCTTTAGCCTGTTTGTCAGTCATCAACCCCTTAGAAGTTGAGATGATGGAAATACCCAGGCCGTTTAAAACCGGCTTAATGTTTTTTGACTTGGAATAAACCCTGCAAGAGGGTTTGCTTACGCGCTCAATACCAAAGATGGTGGGTTGTCCGTAGGATACATATTTCAGGTATACTCGGATAACTCCCTGGGTTGCGTCTTCAAGGAATTTGAAATCTTTGATATATCCTTGCTCTTTAAGCACCCGCACCAATTCCAACTTGATCTTTGATCCGGGGATATCCACTTTGTCACGACCTGCTTTACCACCATTTCTAATGATTGTCAGCATGTCTGCAATGGGATCACTAATTGCCATTTGTAATTCTCCTTAAAATAAAACTGCTCGTATCTTTCATTAAGAATCTGATCTTGAGTTTATCTTCAAGTTTACCAGCTTGATTTGGTTACGCCGGGAAGCTTACCTTCAGAAGCAAGTGTTCTGAAGCAGATTCTGCAGATACCAGCTTTCCTGATAAATGCTCTTGGTCTACCGCATAAAGGGCACCTGTTATAAGCCCGCACACCAAATTTGGGTTTTCTCTGTGCCTTTGCGATTAAAGCTTTTTTAGCCAAGCTCTCCTCCTTTGGTCCTTAATTCTTGAAGGGCATTCCCATAAGTTTCAGGAACGCTTTGCCTTCTTCATCGGTTTTGGCTGTGGTAACAACCGTAATGTTCAGACCCTTGATCTGATCGGTCTTGTCATAATCAATTTCAGGGAAGATGATATGCTCGGTGATGCCAAGGCTGTAATTACCGCGGCCGTCAAAAGCTTTCCCGGAAATTCCTCTAAAGTCCCTTACACGGGGAAGAGCGATGTTGATCAGTCTTTCAAGAAAGTCATACATTTTTTCCCGACGAAGGGTTACTTTACATCCAATGGGGAGGTTTTCACGAAGCTTGAAATTCGCAATGGGTTTTTTGGCTCTTGTGATAACAGCCTTTTGTCCTGCGATCAATCCAAGTTCCTTGGCTGCGGGTTCTACAATTTTGGGATTGCGGACCGCTTCACCAAGCCCCATGTTCAACACGATTTTTTCCAACTTAGGCACCTGGCACTGATTTTTGTACTTGAATTCTTCAGTCAGTGCAGGAGCGACTTCGTTGGTATATTTTTCTTTAAGCGTGGTCATTTAATCTCTCCGGCTGTGGGCTTATGAATCTATCTGCTGGTCGCATTTTTTACAGATTCGTACCCGTTTTCCATCTTCCAGCTGCTTGATACCGATGCGAGTCGGTTTCACACAGGAATTGCACATGAGCATCAAGTTGGAGATGTTGATAGGCATGGCCTTTTCAACAATACCGCCCTGGGGGTTTGCCTGTGTAGGACGCTGGTGAACCTTCACTACGTTAATGTTTTCAACGACAACACGGTTGTTTTTATTCACGACCTTGAGAACTTTGCCGATCTTGCCTTTGTCCTTGCCGGTCAGAACTTTTACCTTGTCGTCTTTTTTAATTCTTATTTTCATATCTACATATCTCCGTTAACCCGGAATTAGAGTACGTCAGGAGCAAGGGACACGATTTTCATGAAGCGCTTTGCTCTCAGTTCCCTGGCTACCGGACCGAAAATACGGGTACCGACCGGTTCATTGTTCTTATTAATAACGACAGCGGAATTATCATCAAAACGAATTGATGACCCATCCGGCCTGGATATCTCTTTTTTAGTCCTGACGATCACTGCCTGGACAATGTCACCCTTGCTGACCTTGGAATTGGGAATTGCTTCCTTAACGGAAACAGTAATAATATCCCCTATTGTGGCGTATCTTCTTTTGGATCCGCCAAGCACCTTGATGCAGTATAATTCCTTGGCGCCTGAGTTGTCAGCGACTGTCAGTCTGGTTTCACTCTGAATCATTATTCAACTCCTTAATCGCTAAACCGCTTTTTTAACAATCTCGGTTACCCGGAACCGTTTGAGCTTGCTCAAAGGTCTGGTTTCGATGATTTTAACTTCGTCGCCAATACTGCACTGATTTGCTTCATCATGGGCGTGGTATTTTTTGTAGCGCTTGATATATTTTTTATACACCTTGTGCTGTACAAACCTTTCAACCCTGACAACTACGGACTTGTCCATTTTGTCGGAAACGATCAGACCGATCAGCTCTTTTTTATTGCTTTTTTTATTTTCCATATCGATAACTCTTACATTAGCTAATGTTTAAATTCATTTCTTTGGATATTGTATAGAGTCTGGCGATGTCTTTTCTTACACTTGAAAGGTTTGCTGTGTTTTCAAGCTGGCCGACATCATTCTGGAAACGAAGATTGAAAAGCTCTTTTTTAAGTTCGCCAAGCTTTTCTTTTATCTGATCTGCATCCATTTCTCTAATTTCACTGGCCTTAATCATTACTTACTCCTTTCCACAAAACGGGTTTTTACGGAAAGTTTTCTTGCAGCAAGTCGCATGGCTTCCTTTGCGGTTTCCCTGTCAACACCCTCCATTTCATAGAGGATTTTACCGGGTTTTATCCTGGCGACCCAAGCGTCAGTTGCACCTTTACCTTTACCCATTCTTACTTCAGCGGGTTTTTTGGTGACAGGTTTATCCGGGAAGAAGCGAATCCAGCTCTTACCCTGTCTTTTTGCATGTCTGGTCATCGCGACCCTGGCTGCTTCTATCTGTCTTGCATTTACATATCCGCATTCCACTGCCTGAAGACCAAAGTCACCGAAACTCAGGGTGTTCCCACGGTTGGGAGTTCCTTTGGTTCTACCGCGGAACTGTTTGCGGAATTTTACATTTTTAGGACTCAGCATTTGCTAATTTCTCCTCATCGCCTTAATTAGTCGCCAATGCCTGCTCGCCAGGACTCAACACTTCACCTTTAAAGATGAATACTTTTATACCGATGGCGCCGTACGTAGTTTTGGCTTCAATAAATCCGTAGTCCACGTCAGCTCTGAGCGTATGAAGGGGAATCCGCCCTTCTTTATACCATTCGGTCCTGGCCATTTCTGCACCGCCAAGACGGCCGGCGCAAATAATCTTGATACCTTTGGCGCCGAATCTCATGGCGGAAGACACGCTTCTTTTCATGGCTCTTCT
>JAKSAU010000624.1 GCA_022361535.1 Desulfobacterales bacterium | reverse complement strand
TAACCATATACAGAAAGTAGGGTTTTTTGCTTAATGACGGTTTCTTCAATCACCACAAACGCCTCGGAAGCAAAAATGGAAGGAACCCACAAGCAACTGATAATAATAAGTAGCAATAATATTTTTTTTATCTGGTATTTTTCCATATCTGCTTACATCTCTATTTCAGTGTCAGCGTATCCATCTTTAACATTGGTGGACAAATAGACATCACTGTGTGTTATATTCTTCACGGCTGTAAATGCGTACTGTAACCCTGTCATGACAAATCCCACCGGCACCCATAGATATATATAGAAAACCGGCAGTCCAAGGGCCGGGAGAATCCGGCCGCTCTCATAGACCTCGACAATGTAATAGTAGGAGTAATAGGAAAGAAAGAACATAAACACGGAAGTTACCGATGTCATCAGGATCATCAACACTTTGCGCATCTTTTCCGGCATGGCGTCATAGATAGCTGACATTCTTATATGACGGCCGTTTCGAGCCGCGTAACTTAAACCGGCATAGGTAACGACAACGATGAAAATCACGTTTAATTCATCAGTGAAGGTGATGGCACTGTTAAAGACAAAACGACTGATCACAGCCGCAATAGTGTTCACCGCCATCGCGATCACCCCGACGGCCAGCATGACGCCTTCAAGTTTGGAGATCTGACGGTCTATGAAGTCTACGGCTTTAATTAGGGGGGGGTCACTTTTTTGAACTGTGTCATCCATGGTTTCTCCTGAACAGCAAAATAGATTGCGCACTACCTTGGACTCAATCTATTTTGCTGTTGTTCAGTTGATAAAAGGATTATTTTGTTTTTGATTCTGCTTCTTTCAAGTCTGCCATCATTTGATCCATTACTTTTTTATTTGAGGCGCTCTTTGATGCAAATGACGCTTGTACAGATTCTGCAGCCTTTTTAAACGGTGCACGCTCAGCTTCGGTCAGGGTTACAATCTTGTATTCCGGATTGGTTCTGACGATACGACCGATGCCGTATGCATCCAGTTTCTGTGCTTCCGAGAGAATTACCTTGTGGGCATGGTCTGCTGCCATGCGGATCAATTTTTTGTCCCGGTCGCTCAGGGCATCAAAAAACTTCTTATTGGCTGATGCAGAGGCATTGAAGTGTCCGTGACCAGTATAGGTCAGCACTTTTGTCAAATGATCCAGATCATAGGCTTCAATCCAGACGGTGGGGTTTTCCTGGCCGTCGACCATATTGGTTTTAAGTGCACCAATCAAATCTCCCCAACTCATGGGAACCGGTGAAGCACCAAACGCTTTGTAGGTTTCAACCAGGATTGGAGATCCTGGCATGACACGCATCTTCTTTCCTTTTAGGTCAGCTGGTGAGCGGAACGGTTCAAACGTGGTCACAGCCATCTCGCCTTCTGGAAAAATAGAAAGCAGTTCAAGCCCGTGTTCGTTGAAAATCGGGGGGAGCATCTCATTAATAACTTTGGAGTTTTTGAAGAAGTAGTCCAGCTGCTTTATGTCTGTCGGCATGACATACGGAAGGGTAAACAGATCCATCTCAGGGATCGTTCCCCCCATATATCCGGTTGACTGGCCTAAGAACTGCAGGATCCCCGCTTTGGTCTGTTCCAGCAGATCGGTTTCTTCGCCAAGACTGCCCACCGGATAAATTTTAATGGTATGTCTGGAGTTTTCTTCTATGAAATTCTTAAATGCCACCGCATAGATGCCCTGGGGATCACTTTCACCCTCTCCCATCGCATATTTCCATTCCTCGGCATACAAGTTCATGCTCATTGCTGCTATCAGCAGAAGGCTTGTGAATAATACTGTTAAACTCATTCTTTTTTTCATTGTCCAACTCCTTTTTCCTTGGTTAAAATTTGGGGGTTATAGGTGAAGAACGCGTGAAATCATTTCTCTTTTAAAAATTCCAAAGCGCCTTTTACATGCAATTCAACTCCTTTTGTTAAAACGTCCTCATCAATTTTAAATTTGGGATTATGTAATGGGATGTCGGTTTGCTTATCCTTATTTGCACATCCTAAAAATGTGAACACCCCGGGGATGCGGGAGGAGTACTCGCTAAAATCCTCACTGGCGATATACCGGCCGTCATCAATACAATCCGGGCTGCCAAACACATCTGCAGCCACTTTTTTAGCAAAATCAGCCATACCTTCATCGTTGACGAGCGGAATGTTTTCATGCTCAATTCCTATTTCACAGGAACACTGATGGGCCTGGCTGATGGCTTCACAGATACGGATAAAACGGTTGGTTGGATTTTGCGGATCATCCGGATCGGTATCATCGAGAAAACGGATTGTTCCCTCCAGGTAAACTTCCTCAGGAATGATGTTGGATTTTTTGCCCGCAGCCAATTTTCCAAACATAATTATGGTTGGTTTCTGGGCGTCCATTTCTCTTGTCTGAACCGCCTGGACCGACTGAATGATATTGGCTGCCGCAATCACCGGGTCTACCGCTTCATGGGGATAGCCGGTATGGCCGCCTTTGCCCTTGACCTTCATCTTAAACACATCCATACCGCCCATCACCACTCCGGATGATATGGAAACCCGGCCCGAAGGTATCAGGCTCCAGATATGAAGTCCCATTACTGCGTCTACTTTCGGACTTCCAAGCACACCCTGCGCCACCATTTTAACGGCACCGGCGATTTCCTCATCCGGCTGAAAAACAAATTTGACGATACCGGTTAACTGCGCCTGGTTTTCCTTAAGCACTTTCGCAGCTGCCAGCAGCATGGCCATATGGGCGTCATGGCCACAGGCATGCATCACACCATCGTTTTTGGATTTGTAAGCTACATCATTTTCCTCGGTGACTGGAAGGGCATCCATATCTGCACGCAGCATCAAGCAGGGGCCGGGACGACCGCTGTCAAGTATGGCCACAACACCTGTTTCGGCCAGCCTTGTAGTGGTGTAACCAAGATTTTGAAGATATTTTTCTATTTTAATTGCAGTTTCAAATTCGGCAAACCCAAGTTCCGGATACATGTGAAAATCACGGCGCAGATCAATAATCTCATGTTTCAATTCATGGATACGTTGTTGAATATCGTCCATAAACTTAAGTTCCTATTCAATGATGAAAAGCTTGCGCTCGCATTCGGCAAAGGTCTCAGCCCCTGTGTCCGTCACCCTGAAGGTTTCGGAACATTCAAACCCGTAGTTGTCCATCCACATCCCTAAAATCATATGAAAGGTCATGTTGGGTTTTAAAATGGTCGTATCCCCGGGCCGAAGGCTGGCTGTATGTTCTCCCCAGTCCGGCGGGTAATTTAATCCTGTAGGGTAGCCGATCCTTGATGCTTTTTCAAAACCGTTTTTTGCGATATGCTCCCGCCAGACCTGTTCCACGCCCTGAGCTTCCATGCCCGGTTTGATGGCTGACAGGGTCAGGTTCAGCCCCTCAACAGTGATGTCAGCCAGTTTCTTTAATTTTTCCGGTGGGTTCGAACCAATAAAAGCGGTTCGTGCAATGGGGCAATGGTACCGATGACGACAGGCAGCCAGTTCCAGATTGACAGCCTGACCGGCTTTATAGGGCTCATCGGTCCAGGTCAAATGGGGAGCAGAAGTCTTTTCGCCTGTAGGCATCATTGGAACGATGGCAGGATAATCGCCGCCAAATTCCGGCATACCGGCCATCTGAGCCTGGTATACAGCAGCCACAGCATCACACTCCCGGACACCTGGCGCCAATTTTGACAGGGCTGTTGCCATGACATTCCCGGCGATTTTACCGGCCTGCTTCATTAGATCGATCTCAGCATCAGATTTAACCAGGCGCACCCAGTTGACCAAAAGATTACCGTCAAGCAGGTCATCGGTTCCCAATGTTTTTTTCAGTTCTTTATCGCTTCTGGCAGTGTAGTAGTATGCGTCGGTTTCCACACCCACTTTCTTTTTGCCCCATCCCTTTTCAATGATGAAATCCCCGATGAAATTCATGGGATGTTTGACATTGGATTGGACATAATCATCCGGATAGCCGATCATGTTATCTTCACGGATGAACGCTGTGTGTCTTGCACCGTTGGCATCCATACCCCTTCCGATCCAGACCGGTTCTTTCTGATCGTCAACCACCAGAACCGCCTGGGGCACATAGAACGACCAGCCGTCATATCCTGTAAGGTAGTTCATATTGGCAGGGTCACAAACCACCAGAATCTCAATGCCTTTCTGGGACATGGCAGTCTTGGCTTTTTTGATGCGGTCAAGATATTCGTTTCTGCTGAACAGAGCCATGGTTCCTCCTGATGATACCGACCGGCCCTTTCTTAATGAAACAGACCGGCCGTGCAGTTTTAAATCACAATTGGGCGACCCCTTTCTGTATTCTTCTCAGGGCCTCTTCAAGGTTTTCAGAACTTGTAGCAAATGAAATCCGGACAAATCCTTCTCCGTTCTCTCCAAACACGGTTCCGGGTACCACTGCCACTTTGTGTTCTTTGACCATATATTTGGCAAAATCCCAGGACGACATCCCAAAGGATGAAATATTGGGGAATGCGTAAAATGTTGATTCAGGTTTCAGGCATGTTATACCGTCAATATTGTTCAACCCCTGATACACAATTTCACGACGCGCCGCGTACCGTTCTACCATCTGTTCAACACAGTCTTGCGAACCTTCAATGGCGGCAAGGGCTGCTCTCTGGGCGACAGCCGTCACACCGGACACCATGTGCTCCATCAACTTTTCCATCTCATCAATAATGGCTTTATTTGCCACGACATACCCCACTCGCCAGCCGGTCATGGCATAGGATTTGGACAGTGTGTAGATAGATACGGTCAGATCTTTCATCCCTTCAAAAGAACCAATGGACAGATGTTCATTACCATCAAACATGATGTGTTCATAGGGTTCGTCTGAGATCACCATAATGTCATGCGCTTTGCATATGGCCGCCACCTCTTCAAGGATGTCCCGGTCAAACACAGCACCGGTCGGATTGGACGGGGTATTAAGGATAATAGCCTTTGTTTTTGCTGTGACAGCATTTCTAACATCTTCAGGGTCGATCTTAAATGCGTTCTCTTCTTTTGCGGCAACCCGAACCGGAACCCCCCCAAACAGGCGGATCTGGGAGTAATAGTCATATCCCGGATCCACGACAATGACTTCGTCTCCGTCACTGACCAGATGGAGCATGACATTAAAGATACCCTGCATGGCACCTACACTGATAAAAATCTCAGAATCCGGATCGGCCGACAATCTGTTTTCTTTTTCTACTTTACACGCAACAGCCTCTCTTAAATCCTGGAACCCGGACGCCGGGGGGTAGCGGGTGAAGCCCTGGTCAAGTCCCAATTTGGCAGCGTCACGGATATGAACAGGGGTGTCAAAATCCGGCTGCCCGATACCCAGATTAACCACCCCGTCAATTTCATCTGCCAGGGCAAACATGATGCGTATACCGGACCACTCAACACCGGCGTTCCGCTGTGCAAAAAATTTTTCAATATTCATAGTAATTAACTTTGCTTCTTTATTTACGGTTTCGTCAGAACTAGATCCTCGGCACCCTTGGGAGATGTTTTCAGCTCCGGTGCATGTTTTTCCATGATTTCCATGACAATGGACGCTATTTTAACTTTCTCCCTGATAAAGTCTTCATGCCATTTTTCGGCAACCCAGGGCATGTAGATTTCATCTTCTGCTGTACCGGGTTCAAACTTGAAATAACAGGGAGAAGCTACTTTGGCGATTTCAGGTGCTTCCCATGCCCTGAAATGACCGCCGAAAGAATTGGGAACAATAAGGTAGACATCGAGCGGGATATTCACTGCCTGCCGGATCGAGGATAAAATGGGCCGGGAGATGTCACAGACCGGATTCATGGAATTCGCGCCCATGTTTTCGATCACCTTTGCACCGGCTGCCGAACCATATCCGCCGAATACGGAAAACTTGAATATGGTCTCTGCCGGGATTAATCCTTGTTCACGCATCTTGTTAAGAATAAACAGCACCCCTTCATCATAAACCAGAAACCCGCGGAAACCAGCTTCAATACTTCGCATAATATCGGCTATATGATATGAAATATTGTCAGACCCTCTATGGCGCGCACCTTGGGCCACACCTTCCCGGGTACATAATTCTTTTGCTCCTACATCCCAGCCTTTACGGTGACCCACAGTCATGATCGTTTCTATTTTGGCATCCTTGGCCATCTGGGCCATGGCCTTGAGTTCCCCTTCATCACAGTAGGTGGACCCCCCCACGGCTGCAATCGCTCTGTGGATCACAACATTTCTTTTTTCAGCTTCCTTGATCATGGCCTCCATGGTACTGGCCCGCTCAACTCCGGCAATCTCGATTCTGAAATTGGCGCCGTCAGGGAAGGCTTTACCGGACGAGGCCAGTTCATATCCGTCCCGGCCGGGAATTCCCTGTTTTTCCATAAATGCTCTTATTTCATCTATTGATACTGTCATTTTATTTCCTTTCTTTATTATGATTTAATTCTTTATTCTTTCATTAGATCAAGAAACTTGGACTCTTCTCCTTGAACCATGTGGTAGCAATACTTATCCTCATCCGGAAATTTTACAGCTTTGACTTCAGACACATAATCTTTCATAGCATTTGTAACAATTTCTGCCATGTTGCAATATTTCTTTACGAACTTTGGTGTAAATGCCTGGAACTGGCCGATGAGATCTGACACAATAAGCAACTGACCGTCACAGTGGGGCCCAGCACCGATGGACATTACTGGAATATCCAGGGTGTCCCAGATATATTTGGTCACTTCAGGAGGAACCCCCTCTACTAAAAGCATTACGGCCCCGGCATCCTGAACGGATAACGCATCTTCTACAACTAATTTAGCTGTTTCAGCGGTCCGGCCTTGGGCCTTGTGTCCGCCAAGCTGCCCTGAACTCTGAGGGGTTAAGCCGATATGGCCGATGACATTGACGCCTGCATCAGTAATAGCACTAATCCTAGATGCTACTCGGACACCGCCCTCAAGTTTTATTGCATCTACGTCTGCTTCCTTTAGGAACCGAATGGAATTGGTAACAGCTTCTTCGTCAGATGCCTGGTAGGAACCAAGTGGCATGTCGCCCACTACAAAACAGTTCGGTGCCCCCCTTCTGACCGCCTCCGTATGAACAATACACTGGTCCATAGTCACTGGCACGGTACCTTTATATCCGTATACACACATCCCCAATGAATCTCCCACAAGTATCATCTCCATTCCGGCAGCCTGGGCAAACTGGGCTGTAGGGAAATCATAGGAGGTCAGCCAAGCTATTTTTTCACCTTTCTCCTTCATTTGGTACAGGTCAAAAACACTTATTCTTTTGGCCATAATTTTTGACTCCTTTTATCATTATGTCTCATTATTTGTGACGCATGTTTTATATATGTGACAACTCACAATTAAAAAAAAGCCATGCCTTTGTCAAGGGATATTTTTCATGACTTTTTTTAATCTACAAAAATTAGAAGGTAGGGTTTGGGAGATTAGGGGGTTCCCATCATGCGCGACAATTCATTGGAGGCTTCAAGAATCAACGGTTTAATATCTTCAATCATTCTATGCGTTAAACGCATGGACGGACCGGATATGCTTAATGCATATTTGGGGTATGAATTATGATCAAATATAGGGGCTGCTATACAGCGCAGTCCAACTGTCATTTCTTCATCATCAATAGCATAGCGATTTTGACGAATCCGTTCTAACTCACTTAAAAGCTCATCCTGCGTAACAATAGTATTCGGTGCCTTGCTTTCAAACGATACGTTCTCAAGATAGTGATTTATCTCATGATCAGGTAAAAAAGCCAGTATCGCTTTGCCCAACCCAGTGCAATAGGCAGGTGCGATATCTCCCAATGCTGAGTCCATCCGCAATACTTCCAGGCTGTCAATCTTATCGATGTGAACTATCTCGTTATTTTTGAAAAAACCTAGATTCACCGTTTCTTTAAACATCATTGATAGCCTATGCATATAGGGGCGTGCAATACGACGGATTTCAAAGCGATTGGCCACTTTCATGGCAAGCTTCATGATTTTTAAAGTGGGTTGATATTTATTATTATTGTTTTTTTCCACATATCCCAAATCCTTTAAAGTAGATATGAACCGATGGCTGCCAGCCCTATTTGTATCCATTAACTTAGCCGCTTCGGTGACACTGAGTTCACCATTTTGGGCAAGAAGTTCAAAAATTTTGATCCCTTTCTCAAGGGACGCAATTCTGTAATATTTTTTTTCAGTCATTTTTTAGACACTCCTGCATGTCACGCAAGTTGAGACAAGTGTTATAATTAAGTAACAAATAGTATGGATAATTATTTTTCTAAGTCAAGTGAATATTGTTATGATTGCTTGAAATTGCCGCAACAGCTGGTTTGAGTAGAGAGCTATTAGATAATTTGTGAATTAATTTAGAGGCCTTCTTCTGTCCATAAAATGATTCTATAAATCGGTTGATATTATAGTTTATCAAGAAATGTTATACTCGTCTTTCAAGCCAACCAGAAATACGGTCTATTGCCATGGTAATATCTTGTAAAGAACCCGCATAGCACAGCCGTAGGTACCCTTCCCCATTCTCGCCAAAATCCGTTCCTGACAAACATGCCACACCTGTCTTATCAAGTAGTTTCATGGATAGATCCGCCGATGTGAAACCTGTTTCCTTTATATTGGGAAAAGCGTAAAAAGCTCCCCTAGGAGACTGACATGAAATCCCGGGAATAGAGTTCAGTCCTTCTACCATTAAATCCCTCTTCATTCGATATTCTTTCAATGACTCATCCACTTGGACCTGATTTCCATTTATTGCTTCAACGCCTGCCATCTGAGTAAATGAAGCGGTGCACCCCACGGCATGTGTCATCAAAAGGTCCAGACAACGCGCCAGAGGTTCGGGTGTGATCATGTATCCAAGTCGCCAACCAGTCATAGCGTAAGTTTTTGAAAACCCGTCCACAATGATGGTGCGTTTTTCCATCCCCGGCAGGGCTGCGATACTAAGAAGTTTACCTTGATCAAAGATGAGACGAGAATAGATTTCATCGGACATCACCCAGCAGTCGTGGTGTTCTGCGGCCTCGGCAATAGACTCGAGATCTTTAAGGGGCATAACTCCTCCTGTGGGATTGGCCGGCGAATTGAGGATGATCATCTTAGTTCTGTCAGAAATCAGATCACCAAACGCGTTCAGGTCAAACGTAAACCCTTTTTTTTCATCCAGAGGTACCGGCACAGGAACTCCACCGGCCATCTGAATCATGGCCGGATATGTGGGAAATCCCGGATCGGGATACAGGACCTCATCCCCGGATTCCACCACTGCAAGGGTGGGAAAGAACAATCCTGGTTTAGCGCCCGGCCCAACCACTACCTGTTCAGGCAAAATCCTCATGCCCCTCCTACCGCCAGCATCTTCAGCGATCACCTGGCGTAATTTCGGAATACCCGAAGGCGGATTGTACCGAGTGTAGCCTTCCTGAATTGCCTGTATCCCTGCCTCTGTAATATGAGAAAACGTATCAAATCCAGGCTGACCTATCTCAAGGTGGATAATGGATTTTCCCTGTGCTTCAAGTTCACGGGCTCTCTCCAGGACTTTGTAAGCCCCCTCGGGTTTCAGGGGTGAAACTCTTTGTGCAAACGTCATCTTTTGTATCCTTTCTAACGGAACTTGAAAGCAAGTCCGGAATTTATATCGTGAATCAAAAGTTGAATTTTTACCAAGATTTGAATAATGAGTAAACCCAGGGTAGTGAAAATACGTTCAATGATTCATGGAAGTCACCAAAAATCATTTTTTTCAATTAGTTCCACTTTAGGCAATAAGTATAATCAAAGTATGAAAAAAAGAGATAGATATGTCAAAAAAACTGGACATCCTTAATGAAATAGGCAAAAAGGTCTAACCAGCCAGGAAACATCATATACGATACGAGGGCAAAGCACGACTATAGCACGGTTAGATAGGGCTGAGACTTGGGGTGGGTGTGGTACTTCACATTTTTCTGGAAAGCCGTTTTAGTATTGCCAAGAATATGGAGATATCAGCTGAAAACTAGTTACATCATTTTTTATATATCTACTATACTCAGGAGCAGGCTTTGTTGAGGCTTCCTATAAAGGCCCGGTCGTGCTTCGGTACGACCGGGCCTTAGATCTTTGATGGCTAACTTTTGTTCCTGATACCAGTGAGTGAAGGTTGTATCACCTCCATTGCCGATATGTTTAAGAAGCCATGAATTCAGTATCGAATCGCCTTCGACGCATTAAACACGCCACGCCAAATAGCCCATAACCACAGTATATGGTATGCGCTCATATCCAGAGCCTGCTGAAAAAAACCAAGATTATGCCCTGTTAAATTGAACTTTCAGACACCGTCTGTCAGATGAGGTCCCAATTTCTACATATAAATGCTGCTATATACGAGAAGCCGTTGGCTTCAAATACCCGTCCTGCAAGCTATCCGGCAGTCTTTTTTCCTGCGGTCAAGACCAATTTCCCGTGATCTTTTTCCTGGGCGCCCTGATAGGCTTTTTTTCATAGTGCCTGATTTAATTCGCCCAACCATAGAAGTACTAAATTGGATTTCTGTTAGTGTTACACAAAGAAAATGTAACCAAAGGGGATATTACTTTGCCCTGAAATGATCCGGGTCAATAGCATATCGTTTCATGATCTGCTGCAGGGCCTGCCGATCCATGGCACAGCGTTTGGCAGCCTGGGTAATATTGCCACCGGTCATAGTCAGCATAGCCCCGATATAATTGTGGTTGAACTGGGTCAGGATCTTTTCTTTGGCTGCTTTGTACGGCAGTTTTCCCGTATCCTCATCAAGTTCCATGCAGACATTGTCCCCGGCCTCAGTTAAAGGAATATTGTCACGCCTTATGACGTCTCCTTCTGCATAGAGAATCCCCTGGACCAAAACATTTTCAAGCTCCCTGACATTGCCCTGCCAGTGCTGCTTCATGAGCAGATCCCGGACATTATCTGACAGCCGTTTAGGACTTTTATTCAGTTTTTCGCAATGTTTTGCCAAAAGATGATCGCAGAGCAAAGGGATGTCTGTTACTCGTTCACGCAACGGTGGCAGTTCAATGGTGATTACGGACAGCCGGTAAAAAAAGTCTTCCCTGAATTCCTTGTCCGCAATTTTTTGTTTCAGATCCTGGTTCGTGGATGCGATTATCCTGACATCCACTTTATCCACCCGGGTATCGCCTAAGGGTTTGACTTCTTTTTCCTGGATGACCCGTAATAATTTTGTCTGGATAGTAGGGCCGATATCCCCTATTTCATCCAGGAAAATGGTTCCCTCATGGGCCTCCTGGAACAAGCCGGTTTTATCCCGGTACGCATTGGTAAACGCCCCTTTTTTATATCCAAATAACTCACTTTCCAGAATATGCTCTGGAATGGTAGGGCAGTTGACAGGAATATAGGATTTTTCTTTTCTAGCACTTAAGGCATGTATGGACCTGGCTGTCAAATCCTTGCCCGTGCCTGACTCTCCTGTAATCAGGACCGTTACATCAGATCCTGCAACCAGAGCAATTTTTTCAAAGACTTTTTCCATGGCTGAGCTTTGCCCGATCAACGGCAGGGCTGGCCTGCTGCAAGCCTGTTGGAGCCTTTTGTTTTCGTTTATCAGGCGGCTGCGTTCCAAAGCTTTCTGGATTTTAAAAATGATTTCATCCTGTTCAAACGGCTTTGAGATAAAATCATAGGCACCTTTTTTAATGGCAGCCACAGCCGATTCAATATTGCCGTAGGCTGTCAGCATAACAACGGTTGTATCGGGATAGGATGCCTTTAACCGGTCAAGAAGTTCAAATCCATCCATTTCAGGCATGCGGATATCTGAAATGACCAGATCAAAATGCTCATTTGACTGCTCGATCACATTCATGGCCATTTCTCCTGAAAAAGCCATGGTCACCCGGCAATCTAGCTCCGGCTCCAGTGTCCTTTGGAGCAGTCGGGTCATATCCTTTTCATCATCCACCACTAGGATTTGTGCAGTCATGGCTGTATACTCCTTTAGTCGGTGTTCTGGTCATCCAAAGGCAGGCTGATGGTAAACGCCGCCCCTTTTTCTTCCCTGTTTATAGCACTGATTTCGCCGCCATGCCGCCGAATAATTCCATATCCAACAGACAGACCAAGGCCTGTACCGCGGCCCACAGGCTTTGTCGTAAAAAAGGGATCAAAAATCCTGGTAAGATATTGTTTCTGGATACCGGTACCATTGTCCCGGACGATTATCAAGACATTGTCCTGATCCTTCTGTGTTGCGATCTGAATATAGCCGTCTGGCTCTTTTTCAACTGCATGACAGGCATTGATCAACAAATTAATCATCACCTGGGTTAACTCCTGGGCATTTCCCCGGATCATGAGATGCTGCTTGTCCCATAAATCAACCAGGATATCCACTTTTCTGAAATCCGTATGGTTGCTTAAAAATTTTACCACACCATCAACCACCTTGTTCACGTCTACAAAGCTCATCTCCTTTGAGCCCTTGCGAGAGAAGCTTAGCAGGTCAGATACGACCTCCTTACAATTTTTCACATGCTTTTCAATGGTTTTAAGATCTTCTTCAAACCCGGATTTTTCCTTGAGCAGCAGTTGGGTATATCCAAGTATAATCCCTAAAGGATTGTTGATCTCGTGGGCCACGCCTGCTGATAATTCCCCTAAAGCAGCCAGTTTATCTGCCTGGGCAATCTGTTGTTCCATCTGCTTTTTTTCGTTGATATCCTTGATAATAAAATGAAAGCTTTTACCGCAGCCAAATGCCCCGTAGTCAGCCCCGCCGGTAATCAAAACACGGACCTGGGAGCCATCCGGCCTTACGAAATCCGTTTCCTCGTTCAATATATATTCACTGGTATTCAGAAGATGGTGAATTCGTTTCCATTCAGAGGATTTGGCCATAAAATCCGCGAACTTCATCGCCCTATCCAACATGTCTGCCTTTGTATATCCCGTCAGAACTATTCCGGCCTGATTGATTTCAGACACTTTGAAAAAATTGTCTGTCACCAGGATGGTGTCCAGGGACTGCTCAAAAATACGCCTGGCCTTGTGCTCGGATGAAGTGAGCATTTCAGTGCGCTCTACAACTTTATGCTCCAGGGTCTGGTTCAGGCTGACCAACTTGATATGCGTCTCCTCCATTTTTTCCCTGGAGGACAGAATCTTTTCATTGATTTTCCAGCTCTGGTTGAAAAACAGAGTAATCAGCCCAACCAGCATAAAAGAGACTGTGTTTACAGCTCCGGTATAAGGACTGATGGACTGCCAAATTTCAGGGTTGGCAGTTAAAACCAAAAACTGCTTGAGAATGTGGGAAAAGGATCTTGATACGGCAAAAATGGTAAATCCTGTTGAAATCCAAAGCAGATAAAGGAAAATGGCATTATCATGGTCCAGTTCACGCAGCTGCCTGGCTTTGTTCAAAGCCAGCATGGCAATGATGACCATGGCAACGGAGCCGGCCATATCCACAATGAGTATAGGCAGGGAAGAAAAGATCATCTGTCACCTGCCTCGCTTGTTTCCATTGAGTTTGGTACCGCAGGTGTACCTGAATTCGTAGCAATAATTTCGTTCTGATCTGTTTTTTTCTTTTCCTGGTCATATCTTTCTTGTGCCACCAGGTTGGCCAGTCCCCTGTAAAAAAGATAAAGGGCAGGAACACAAAAGATATGGTCAAGTTTAAGACTGTGATAAAAAAGAACCAAAAACTCAGATCCTGACATCGCAGATATTTTAACCTGCCACAGGGACAAATTTTTAACAGTTACCGCCCGGATCTGATTGTCAAAAAAATGGGCTAAAATCGTATCCAGATTCCAGATGATAAACAAAATGGCTGAGTACTGGATCAACCGCCATCCCTTTTTCTGATTCAATTGCCGCCCCGTTATAATAAAGACCAGGACCACCATGGATAAAAGAAAGAACAGATGCCCGACCTGATGGACAATAATGCCTTCATTTCCCTGGTGAAGCTGGATGGCCAGGGCAGAGTCTGCAGATAAAAAAACGGCCAGGACAATTGCACTATATATCCCAAATATTCGTTTGCATATGCGGGTTTTTGTCTTAATTACTCTTTCCTTTTTTAAACCTGGAAGCAAAGATCGCAAAAAGGATAAATCCCAGGATCAGACAAATAATATACCAGAAAAGTGTTCCGACCAAGATCGGAGAGTCAGCTCCAATGGTGAATATCCATGGATTACCGAATTTTGCTTCAAGATTTTGCTTTGTGTAAGTTCTGGACAAATAGGCAATGGTAACAAGCACCGGCAGCACGGTGGTTACAAGATTTTTCATCAGCCCTTCAAAAAAATAGTCGTAATAGACCTTATTCAGCTTGGCCTGGTCAATATTTTTGGCCATGGCTTTACCTTTTTGCCGATCTTGCGCTTTCATGGCTTCTTCGCGGACAGACTGCCAGTGGAGGAACTCTTTTTTTAAATTTTCATGACGCCGGGTCCGGTAAACCTTGACCAAAACTCTTGTAAGCCCTACCGTAGCAAATGCAAGGATAAGAATTACCCAGGCAGGCCCAAAAACCTCAAGGGGAGATATCAATATATCCATCCCCTTGGCCGCACTTTCCAGCCCGCCTTCAATAACCACCCACACTGTATCTAAAAATTCATCCATTATTTTCTTTTTAATCTATCTTGTTTATGACCTGCAATTATAGCCCAATATAGTTGCCAGTTTTAGAGGAAGATTTACTCATATGCAACCCAGCATATGAGTAAACCTTCATTCAAAACCGATGAAAAAACCCGTGTGCCCAAGTTCGAATTATATGATCTGGGCACACGGGTTTCAAGTCACTTAAAACACCTCTTTTCTTTTAGATCCAGATTTCGATCTTAAAGAACCTGAAGAACAGGAAGAAGAGGGTACAAGCCAGAACAACCTTCAGAGTCATTTCAGAGAACATCTTCTGAGCACGGGAACCCAGCATACCGCCGGCAAACCCACCGATGATGATCGCAATGGCAAGAGTCATATCCGGCAGGTAACCTGTCATCAAATACCCGAGAAAGGCACCAATACTGGAAAAACAGGTACCGATCAGGGAGATGGGAACCGCAACATACATGGGAAGTGCACCCAGGGTAGTCATGGCAGGTACGAGCAGGAAGCCGCCGCCGATACCAAATGAACGGGAAACCACACCAATGGCAATACCAAGGATGGCAAAAAGCAGAGGATTAATCCTAAATTCTTCACCCCAGAATTTAAACCGGTAATCCATCAGGCCAGTTTTAACCGGCTCAATAGAACCCATTTCAGCAGAACGGCCTTCAGCTTTGGCTTTGGCAACTTCTTCGTTAAACTTCTTGGTCATGGCTGAGATGTTTTTACGTTTGGCCATGGCAGCAGGACGCATTTCCATCAAGGTTTTAATACCCATGATCACAACAAGTACAGCCAGCCATTCTTTGTAGGCTTTCATAGGCAATACGGCAGATACATATTTACCCAGCCAGATGGAACCGATGAAGATACCTACACCAAAGGAAATACCAACCGGCCATGCAACACGTTTCTCAATCTTGGCATAGCGCCAGAAAGATCCCAAGGGGGAAAACAGGGTCAACGCCATGTTGGAAGGTTTAAGAACATTGGCCGCATTGATACCCACAGGACCCATGGTGTTAACAACCAATACCTGGAAGGCGGCCATAAGCATACCACCTGCAGCCCCGATCATGGAGAAGTAAGTACCTACAAGAATAGCACCGATCACGATCCACAAGGGGTTCATGTAACGAAACCCTTTGTTGAGCCAGTAACCGTTCTTTTCAATGGTGTAACCACCGGTTTTCTGACCGTTTACATATACGTCAAACTCTGTGTTGGGGGGGGTATGACGGAAGGATTTAAAAGAAACTGTGTACTGGCCGGTTGCTTTGTCCAGGTTTACTTTGGTGCCTTTATCCCAGTAGTTTCCGCTGCTTTCGTCCCCAATAACGGTTCTGGAAAAGATAACAACCTTACCGATACGGTTACCTTCTTTTACGATGGTGTTGATACCGTAGTTGTTTTCGTTAGCCCAGCGTAAAAAGTTCCACTGTTTGTCAGAATTGATGGGCCCCAGCATACCGCGGGCAGAATCTTCAATTTCAGCGAATTTCTTTTTCAAGTAGAACATGGTGGTGGAATAAATGCCGTTGCCTTTACCCAAAAGTACGGACGGGCCGCCGAATTTTTTCTTGTCAACCTTACCGAATTTTTCAGGGGTGTTGGTAATCAGATAGTACAAGGGCGGAATGGCGGTATCCATGTCAAAGGCACCTTTTTTAACTGTGCTTTTGAACTTTTTAACTTCATGGACTCCGTCAGTGTCCTTTGGTGCAAACATCTCTTTTTGAGCAATGGCAAGATAAAGGTCTGCACCCGGCTCAATCTGGCCTTTAATTTCAACCACATCGCCGGCTTTATAGCTGCCGGAAGACACAGTTGCGGTGTTGGCCGCAAAAGCCATTGAAGCTGACAAAAACAGGCTCAGCATCAAAATTGAAAAGTAAGTAAAGGTTTTTCTCATCTCTCTCTCCTTAACAAACACATTATAAATTAAAATACCTGGCAGCCAGCCTGGCTCCCAGGTAACTTGTAACACCTGAAACAGCGATATAAATCATCAGGTCCGAAACGGTCAGACCAAGATATCCCATAGGCCACAACCCGGTAAGCGGACCTGTAACAGTTACAATGGCAAATACGGCCCCCCCCTGTCCTGCACCCATGACAAAGGGAAAGAAAAAACGCCCATGAATTCTGCCACGCAGGGTATCAACTAGCTGAAAACCTGTCATTGCACCGGTAAAGGCCAGAAACAAGGGGATGATAAAAACCACTTTTTCAAGGGTTAAGAATGTCATGCAGAAGATCGCCAGGATGATGGCCCCGCCGATGCCGCTGCCCATGGATTTTATACTTGCCGTTGTCATTGTTGTTTCCTTTTTTGTTTTCCGGTCCTTTTTCACGTTTGACCCTGTTTACTTGGCTCTTCTTTTTTTATTTCCTGATGTGGTCCCCTTCGGTAAGTGCCCTGTCTGACATGAGCTTTGCACATCCCGGACACAGATGATGAATTTCCTTGGTATGGGGATGGGGATCTGTGGTATCTGCTACATGGGCCAAGAACTCTGATGTTGCATATCTGTTGCCGCATGCCTCGCACCGCTCCAAAGGCAGACGGCTGATAATCTCATCTTTGATGGATACGGTTCTGACACTGCCTTTGTCTTCCACTTTTATTACCTTTGTGGGGCAAAGGTTGGCACACGTACCGCATCCAATGCAGGCCCCCTCACCGAACACAACCTTGGAACCAAAATCGGTTTTAACCATTTTCAAGGCATTTGCCTTGACGATCTCTTTGCAGACCCTTACACAGAGCCGGCAGCGGATACATCCGTTGGGTTTTGGGGTAACCGTTACATTAAATTGTTCAGCCAGATCCCTGATCCGTTCTGAATCCGGTGCCAGGGCCAAAAGCTTGTTAAAGGCTTTTTCCCTGTGAGCCATAACCAATTCTGATTCGGTTAAAACTTCCAATCCTTCTTTTGCCTTGAGTATGCAGGACAGCATGACCACCTGCCTGCCAGAAGGAGATTTGACCTCTACCCCGCAAAGCTTGCATGCACCGGACGGCTTGAGCGCCGGATGAAAGCACAAATGGGGAATGGAAATATCATTGGCACGTGCGGCGTTTAAAATGGTGGACCCTTCTTCAACTTCTATGGGGTTGCCGTCAATGTGAATTTTAATCATGGGCTGCATCCTGAAGGTCTGTAATATAATCCTTTAAATAGTGAAGTTCTCGGGTCAAAGCCCCCACATGGGCTTTAACCAGGTCTTCCAGGCAAATAAGCGCAATTATCTTTTTTTCCCCAACAACAGGCAGGTGCCGGATTTTGCCCTGGATCATCATGGCCATGGCATCGTCTACCGTGTCTTCGGGTTCAGCCACAATAAGCGTGGCCGTCATGACATCTTTGATCAGGATCTCACTGATGCTCTTTTTAGGAAAAAGTATATGGCAACGGACCAGATCCCGCTCTGTAAAGATTCCCTCAGCTTTTTCCCCTGTCATGACCACTACTGCAGAAACACCGTAACCCGACATCTTTTGAATTGCCATTGCAACAGTATCGTCTGTGGCAACTGTATAAAAATCCCCTGAATGGTCTTTGAGCAGATCCAGTACGTTCATTATTTTGCTCCGGCCTCAATGCGCTTCAGACAGTCCTGGGGAAGCCTGTGGGTGCCTTTGGCTTCCAAGCTGACTTCGATCAGGGCATCCGGATCATTAACCGTGGTGTCAGGGTCGGTGATGTATCCATGGCAACCGATAAAGTCATCCATGTATTCTTCCCAAGCCTCATCTTCTGACCGTTTGAAAACTTCTATTTTATCGCCTCTTTGAAATTCCATGCCTCCTCCTTTATCTTGCCCGGCCAATATCAGGTCAAGGGCATGGGACCGTCCGGCGTACCGGTAACAGCCCCGATTTTACGCAGGCAATTGTTGCACAACAGCCGCTGATCTGTTGTGGGTGATATCTTCCGTGTTTTTCTGGAAATAAACCGGGTATATTCGGCAGATCCTACTTTTGCACCGCAGGACTCACAATGCTGGATGGTCTGGCTGTTCAATATCGTTCCGCAGAGAAGCAGGCGGCGTTGGCCGTCCTTTTCATCCATGATCAACGCTTTATTCTCGCAATTTGCTGCACAGGCGCCACAGGTAATACAATTTTCTGCCGTCACCCTGAAATCGGTCGGAGACTGCTCATCAAACTCAAGATATCCCAGTTTCAGGGCATTGATTCCCATTTTATCCCTGCAGATTTCAACACACTCTCCGCACCGGCGGCAAATATCACAACGCAGGCAACGGTTGGCTTCCCTGCGTACAGATTCTTCATCATATCCCAATTCCACCTGCTGGAATGTGGTGCGCCGCCTGTCCATGTTAAGCATGGGCATTTCAGGCGGTTTCAATGTCATCTTCTGGCTGGCCGACATCTCTGTCACAGGTTCTGTATTGTGCCGCACAGGGGTTCTAGGCATCCTGGGCTGAGGGATCCCGCGCAGATATCTGTCAATTGCATCTGCCGCCCTTTTACCGCCGCCAATGGCTTCTATTACAGTAGCTGGTCCTGATACGGCATCGCCTGCGGCAAAAACACCAGGTTGGGCTGTTTCCATGGAAGCATGATTCACTTCTATGGTACCCCTGCGGGTCCAGTTGACCTTATCAAAGGCCTCCATGCCGTCATCATCCACATATTGGCCAATGGCTGAGATTACAGCGTCCGCTTTAATGTCAAACTGCTGGCCTTCAATAGGCACAGGTGCCAGGCGATCGGACCCTTTTTTCTTTTTCAGTTCAGCCTTAATGCAGGCCAGCGAGGTAATTTCATCGCCTTGACCTTCAATTTTTTCCGGTATCGTCAGAAAAGAAAATTCAATGCCTTCTTCTTCTGCCTGTTCCACTTCCTCGATATCTGCGGGCATCTGGTTTCTGGAACGCCTGTAAGCAATGGTCACTTTTTCTGCACCAAGACGCAAACTTGTCCTGGCTGCATCAATGGCTACATTACCGCCGCCGATGACTACCACATGGTTTCCCGGGGAATGATGCTCGCCCAAGGCCACATCTTTTAAAAAGGAGACTGCCTCAATGACTTTTGGATAGTCTTTTTCGCCTCCTATATCTAAATTCCAGGCTTTGTGAGCACCAATGGCAAGGAAAAACGCCTCATACCCTTCTTTTTCAAGGTCCTGTTTTGTCACCTCGATGCCAAACCGGGTATTGTAGGAGATCTCTACCCCAAGGGCTTCGATCATGGCCACTTCCCGGTCGATGACTTCCCTTGGCAGCCGGTAGCGCGGAATGCCCACCATGAGCATGCCGCCCGGGATAGGCAGATCTTCAAGAATTCTTACCTTGTACCCCATCAACGCCAGGTAATAGGCACAGGACAAACCACCCGGACCTGCTCCCACCACACAGACTTTCTTACCGTTGGCAGGTTTAGGTTCAGGGTTTTTATAAGCCCTGTCAGACATGGCCCGTTCAGCAGCAAAGGCTTTTAAGAATTTAATGGAAACCGGGGTATCGATCCTTGCCCGAACACACATCATCTCGCAGGGGCGGGTACAAATAAGGCCGCAGACCCACGGCAAAGGATTGTCCCTTCGAATTACTTCAATGGCTTCGGCATCTTTGCCCTGTGCAATCAAGGCCAAATAGGTGGGGACATCGATACCGGCGGGGCAGGCCATCTGGCAGGGAGATGGGGCAAGTTTTCCGCAATCATGCGTCGGGCAGTTCCGGGTTTCAATATGATTAATAAAAGTTTCCCGGTCTTGGGCCAGCATCTGCTTGAGTTGTTTTCCGCATTCCCGGGTCTGATCCGGGCTGCCTTCGTAATCGAACTCCTCAATCAGGGCATCAATGGCATCCAGGTGATGGTCTCCTGCTGCCCCTTCTGCAATCTCTTCGGTCAGGGCGAGGATCTGTTCGGATATCCGCTGACCCCTGGGATCTGGCAGTCCCGAAGGTCCAATCTGCTCGGACAAAAAAAGTATAGTTTGACGAACCGGACAGGTCTCCATGTCTACTCCCTAAGCCTTACGCAGTATCGTTTTCAAAGGATGCCATTGCCTCGGCATAACGACGGCGGCGGATTTCGGTCATATCTTCCACTTTTCCGAACTTCAGGCAGCCAGTGGTGCATGTGGTAACGCAGGCCGGATTCAAACCCTTATCTATTCTGTCCATGCAGTAGTCGCATTTGACAACTTTACCGGTTTCCTGGTTCCACTGGGGGGCGCCCCATGGACAGGCAGAAACGCAGGTTTTACATCCCACGCAAAGATCCTGGTTAATAAAAACGATCCCGTCCTTGGATCTTCTCTGCATCGCCCCGGTTGGACAGGCAGAGACACACCATGGATTTTCGCAATGAAAACAAGGCATGAAGATAAACGAAATTTTCGGGACTTCTCCGATAAGTTTTGGCCCTACTTGGATAATCTGGCAGGGTTTGGGCCCCAGGGGCAGGTCTTTGTTTGCTTTGCACTGGACCTCACAGGTGCGGCACCCGATGCATTTTTTAGTATCCTGGAACAGGTAATATTGGCTCATTCCATCCTCCGGTATTGGATCTGTCATTCATAAACAATTGGCTTTAACCCCTTTTACTTAGCCATAACCATGCCATTGCAGGTGCCGGCCACAAAGATTACACATAACACCTTGATATGAATAACTATTTGATATGAAAATTCAGAAGAAGGAAAAGCAGGAATAAAATCAGGCCATTTAGATCATAGCATTTCAAATACGATGGAAAGACTTAGCTGGTAAGGCTTGGAAGCGAAAATGGCCGATTTGATTATAAGAAGATCGGGAAAGCGTTGTGCAATAAAAATATTGCACTGCCTTTTTTTTATTGCAAAAAAAATCTATTTACCTGGAAGTGTTTCCGAAAATCCGTTCAAAGATAGCATCATCTGCAGCCATACAATCCTTGTTCAATTCCCGGTAAGCCTCAAGAAGATATTTCCCTGCCGGTGTCAGGAAGGTGCCTTTTACCTTGTCTGACACGACCACCGGCTTACCATAGTTTTTTTCCGTGGATTTAATTTTGCTCCATACGGACTTATAGGACATTTTCAATGCCTTGGCAGTCTTGTTAATGGAACCGGTTTGCTCAATGGACGCAAGGATATCCATACGGCCTTTTCCCATTACAATACCGCCGTCTTCGCTGACCAGCAGTTGTATGGATCTAAGTTTCATAGCACCTCTGAGTAATGGGGTTTAAATTGGTCTTGCAGGGCAATTGCATTTTCAAATACCGGGTTGTTTGTCCTAAGAAACGGCTGCCGAATTTTTTTACAAAAAATACGCCTGATGCCTTTTTCTTAGGACAAACAACCCTACGTGCAACGTTATATGCAGTATCATATTTTGTGATGTATACAGGATTTCTATACATTTTATCAAGTCAGGCATTAATTTTGCTGCATATTTTGTATTGACCTTATGTTAAATTCAACATAAGGGTATAGTTTGAGATAAAAACCAAAAGTATAGGGATACTTTATGAAAGATTTAGACACCTTGCTTCAAGGCGCATCAAAAGCACATGGTCATCTTTGTCCCGGCCAGGTGGTCGGGGTGCGTATGGCTATGCTGGGATGCGATCTTATCGGCCTTGATGATCCGTCGGCCATGCCCCAAATAAAGAAAATCATTGTCTATGTGGAAATGGACCGGTGTGCTACTGATGCCATATCCTATGTAACCGGGGTAAAACTTGGCAGGCGTTCCCTAAAATTCATTGATAACGGTATTATGGCTGCCACCTTTGTTAACCTTGAAACAGGCAAGGCATTTCGAATTGTATCCACTGAAACCGCAAGAGATAAAGCTCCGATTCTTAAACCGGACATCAAAGACTCAAGGCAGCAGCAGCTTGAAGCTTATAAAATAATGGATGATTCAGACCTGTTCACTATCACCGAAGTTAAAGTGGATGTTCCGGCTTCGGATATGCCCGGCCCAACAAGATTTAAAGCCACCTGTACCCAATGCGGGATTATTATCCGGGATAAAAAAGAAGTTTTTAAAAACAACCAGATTCTTTGCCGGCCGTGTGCAATGGGATCTTATTTTAAAGCTGTTAAAGGAAATAACCATGAGAAAAGCCACAAGGCCGCAGTTTAAAACCGTACCTGTTCAGCAGGCAGAGGGCATGACCATTGCCCACGATATGACTGAAATCATCCCCGGCAAATCAAAGGGGCCAGCATTCCAAAGGGGTCATAAGGTAAAGGCCGGAGACATCTGCCGTCTGATGCGTATGGGAAAAAACAATCTTTACGTTCTTGACCTGGATGAAGCCACCCAGGTCCATGAAGACGATGCTGTATTTGAACTGGCATCTGCCCTGGCCGGACCGGGCGTTGAATTTTCAGGCAACCCCAGTGAAGGTAAGCTGGAACTTCGTGCATCGTATTCCGGACTTTTCAGGGTGGATATAGAAGCCTTAACCGAATTTAACATGATCCAGGATGTAATGTGCGCAAGCATCCACACCAATACCGTAGTAAAAAAAGGACAGAGTTTAGGGGCCACCCGGGCAATTCCTTTGGTCATTGACCGAACTCACTTGGACCATGCTGTAAGCCTTGCAGGTGCTGCCTATCCCATCCTGTCTGTTGGGGTTTTCAACCCTTTAAAAATCCGTCTGATTATTGTGGGTAATGAAGTCTATAACGGATTGATCCAGGACCGGTTCCAGGACATTGTAGAAGAAAAAGTTCAGGCGCTGGGGACTGAGGTCCTTGAAACTCATATCCTGCCGGATGACAAAGAGCGGATCACACGCCAGATACGGGATTACATGGCAAAGGATACTGATTTGATTATCACCACCGGCGGCATGTCCGTAGATCCGGATGATGTAACAAAAGAAGCTATTGAAGCAGCCGGATTTGACGAGGTGCACTATTCTTCTGCAGTTCTGCCAGGGGCCATGTTTCTGCTGGGCTATACCCATCAAACAGCCATCATGGGTCTGCCGGCCTGCGGTTTGTTTCACCGGACCACCATTTTCGATCTGATCCTGCCAAGGGTCATGGCAGGTGACCGCCCCGGTAAAAGGGATCTGGCAAGTCTTTGCCATGGTGGGTTATGCCTGAACTGCAAAACCTGCACGTTTCCAAACTGCCCATTTGGTAAAAGTGCATAGTTTGGCGCTGTTATGAAAATCGTTCATATCATTGGTCAGCCCGGATCAGGAAAGACCACCCTGGTGGCTTCCCTGGTACGCCAGTTTACCCAAAAAGGGATGGTTGTCGGCACCCTCAAACATTCCAGCCACGGTCATGAGTTGGATAAACCAGGCAAAGATTCCCATGTCCACAGGACTGCCGGGGCCAACCCGGCAGCCATGGTCACCTCAAAGATGGCCGCCCTGTATTTTCCGGCCTCAGATCAGACCCGGCCCGAAATCTTGATAGAAAAATATTATAGCCATGCCGATATCGTTCTGATCGAGGGCTGGATTTCAGGCCCCTATCCAAAAATTGAAATCTGGCGGGAATCTATTGGAAAGCCACCACTTTTTTCAACTCTTACCACAGTTAGCGCACTGGTTTGCGATCAAATGCCCGGGGCGACAAAAAGACAAAACCCGGACACCTTTGATGTCAACGATATTTCAGGAATTTCACAATATATCCTGGATCTGCACGGATAAAACACAAAGAACACTTATTTACATTACCTGCTTTTGCCGATATGCTGAAGATACTCCCCAAACAAAAGAATCAGTGCTAAAAGGAGAGAATTTATGGAATATAAAAGCCCATCCGGGACGACTGTATATCCAGCAATTGCCTGCAATCTCCACTTTGATGATGAAAAACAGGATAAGGAGTTGTGGCCGAGAACCCTTTCTTGCAAGCCCGAAGTAGGTGAAATAGTCCGTGGTCTGAATGGACGTAGAGGAGTAGTAAAATCCGTTCAACATTCTTTTTATTCAGCCACTACGATAGAGGACGGTAAGAAACATAAAATTCAGCACCCTTGTTTGATTATTAAGCTGAAAGTTACAAATCCTGGCAGCGATTAAAAATCGTTAAGCCATCCTTTAGGTGTAAAGGGGATAAAAAACAGCATCGCCCCCCTTGAACTGGCGGTAACAAGGGAGGCGATGCTGTTTTATGGAGGTGGTGCTGTTATTATTTACTGTTTGGATACAGTAACAAAGTGTTCCTGGTAGGCAATGGCGCCACCGGCCTTATCCCAGACATCCATGCCACCTGACATGAATTTATTATCTGCAAGGCCCTTGCCAAATGCCCGGCTTTCCACTTTAAGCCGATGGCCGAACCCGTGGATGACAAATACGGCATCAGGGTGGATATGGTCGGTAACTTTGGCTTTAATGGTTTCTGTGTAGCCGTTCTGGCCCACAGTTACGGTATCCCCATCTGAAATACCCAGTTTCTTGGCCTCGCCTGTGTTGATCCACAGCGTGTTTTCCGACATCTGCTCGTTGAGCAGCTTGTTATTCACGGTATGGCCCTGGGTATGCAGAGCGCATCTGCCGAATGTGATCCTGAACTCGCCTTCTTTTGGAGATGTAGGCGGCTCATAAGGTTTGAGGGAAGGAAGGCCGGCATCTTCCAGTTTTTTGGAAATCATTTCGATCTTCCCGGACTCGGTTTTAAATTTATAGTCTTCAAAATCCTTGTAAACCGGTTTATCTGTTAGAGTTACCATACCTTTTTCATCAAAATCCTCTAAGCTGACCCCGGTGCCTTCAAGCTGGAATTTCCAGAGGTCTTCCACCTTGTCAAATACCAGATCGGGAAGGTCCATACGTTTGGCAAGGCCAGAGATAATTTCCCAGTCCGCCAAGGTGTCGTATCTTGGTTCCACTGATCTTTTACGGACAAAGAACTGGGGTTTAAGCGCACTTTTTGTGGTAATGATACTTTCACGCTCAAGGTATGTGGACAGGGGCAGGACCACATCAGAATGCCAGGCTGTATCAGACCAGGAAAAAGTTACGGAAACCAACAGGTCCAGTTTTTCCCACATCTGGCGCACACGGTCAGGATCAGGGTACCCCATAAGCGGATCATGGCGGTAGGCAATATAGGCTTTTACCGGATAGGGATCTTCTGATTCAATTGCTTCATAAAGCAAATGAGCCAGCCCCGGACCTTCTTCAAAGTGTTTGTATTTCCATCCAATGCCGTCAGCCCGTTTTTCATCGGGTTTGGGATACAGGTCCATGAAGGACTTAAGACCCTTTGCCCCTACATCGCCGGGTTTGGAGACAAACGGCAGTCCGCCTTTGGCACCATAGCTTCCGAGCAGGGCATTGATGATATAAATGGACCGGCAAATGTAGAACGAATCTTTGTACCGAGCCGCCATCCACCCCGGATGCCAGATGATGGACGGCGCAGCTGACGATAGTTCTTCAACAAAACTGCGCAGCTGATTGGCCGGGATACCGGTTTCTTCCTCAGCCCATTCAGGGGTATAAGGAATCACAAACTGCTCCAGCTCTTTGAACCCGTCCACATAGGTATTAACGAACTTTTCGTCAAATAAACGTTTATTGATGATCTCATGAATGACTGCCAGGTTGAACGCATAATCAGCTCCAGGCTTGATCTGCATAAACCTTGTTGCCTTGGCGGCTGACACGTTTGAACGGATATCAATGACGGATAATCTACACCCGTTTTCCATAGCATCCATGAGGTTGTTAACCTCCTGGACATTGACTGCCTCAAGGATATTTCTAAACTGGAGTACCAGGTGTTTGCAGTTTTTCAAATCATAGGCAACAGCCTTACGTC
>JAKSAU010000841.1 GCA_022361535.1 Desulfobacterales bacterium | reverse complement strand
ATGAAAATTCCTTAAAGATTTTTTTTAGCTTTTTTATCTTGGCGTCCGTATTCTTGATATCATGGATCAAGGTGCTCTTGCGCAGACGGTTTCCCAGGTTGTAGTAGTAAAAACTCTTGTCGTACTCCCCAATATCCTCATATGCTTTGCCCAGGGCAAATCCTATACGCATTCGATCTGGGGTGGAAACATTTTGATTCGATACAATCTGCTCCATTAGACCTATCTGGGAATCTCCTGTTCTATACCGTTTCATAGCGCTGAGATTGTAGTGGGCTTTTGCAAGTCGAGGATCCAAGGAAATCGCCTTTTTGTAATCAGCCGCGGCTTTATCCACCAAGCCAGAGTCGGCCAGCGCAGTGCCCCGATTATAATAAGCCACCGCAGAATGCGGCGTGAGGAGGACTGCGCGGTCATAGCTCTCAACCGCTTTTTCCGATTGTCCCATCTCATTTAGTAAAACACCTCTGTTGGTGTAAGCGTCGATGAAATCGGGTTTTAATTCAATGGCCCGGTCATAGCTTTCCAGCGCTTTTTTAGGCAACTCCAACTCCTTCAGAATATTCCCACGGTTGTAATATGCAGGCGCATAATTGGGGGCAACGGCAATGGCTTGGTCAAATATCTGAGCGGCCTGTTCCAGCTTTTTCTGACGTTGAAGGGCTGCCCCCAATAGGTTAAATAGATTCACAGATGCCGGGAATTGTCGTAAAAGTGCGGCGCCGATATGTTCCGCCTGATCGGGTCGATTCGAACGGATCAGGTGCATCATGAGGTTCATTTGATCCTGAGGCGGATCTTTTTTTAGTTCCCGCAGTTTCCGGGTCGCCTGAGGATGTTGAGGGAATTGTTTTAAAATGGTGTTATACAAGTGAAGAGCGTCCACAACGTTACCTTTTTTTACGGCTAATTCAGCCAATGCAAACGCCTGCTTCATGTTCAACTTCTGCGAAGGAACCATGCCATCCTCCTTACCAATAATCCAGTTGCATGAACAACGTCCGGTCATTGCAGAGACCGAACGGAATCAGGAAATTCAGATGATTCAGAATGTGGTGATTGTGAATGTCAGACGTCTGATAAAGTCCGAGCGCTTCATCTTCCATCTGTTTAAATTTCTTTACCCTGGCGTCATAGGCATAAAAGAGGTGGCATTCAAAAGGCCGGCCGTCATAGTTGAGGCCCCTCAGGATACCGCGGTATGCCCACTCCAGATCCAGTCCGGCTTCCTCCATGCTTTCCCGGGTCATTGCGGCCCGAGGTGTTTCATCGGCTTCCATCTTGCCGCCGATGCCGTTTAGAAAACCCCGCTGCCATTTGGGCCGTCTCTTTTCCATCAAGAGAACCCGGCCGTCATTTGTATAGGCAAATCCAACGACGAATTTATCCATATGCCTCCCTGTGTTACGCCTGTTCCAGGCTTTTGTATAATCAGGTCTCCTTTTAAATGCAATTATTTTATTTTCCGGGACCACTGCTGTAAGAGCTTTATCATCACACTGCCAATTATCCCTTGCAAAAACGGATAAAATATTATAGATGAAACTGGATTATGCCTGGGTGGCGGAACTGGTAGACGCAAGGGACTTAAAATCCCTCGGGGCTGAGCCCTGTACGAGTTCAATTCTCGTCCCAGGTACCACCTTTACGATAAAAAGGGTTTTGGGTCT
>JAKSAU010000837.1 GCA_022361535.1 Desulfobacterales bacterium | reverse complement strand
TCCAAAGGCCCCAGTTCGTGGTTGGCCCGCATTTCATTTACCATCCGTGTGGAATGAACCACTGCACCTTTGATCTGACCGTCTGCCATTAAAAAACGATAGAGCCGATCCTTTGCAGATGCTTTGAACTGTTCTTTTACATCATGGTTGAATATATCTTTTTTAATCATTTACACGTGTCTCAAATTAAATTCTTTATCAGTGTACAACACTTATTTTAGGTATCCGACTATTATAAGGGTTAATGGATAAATGTAAACCTCACAATAACTCAATAAATAAGCCAATCCATAAGCATTATTGATAATCTCTGAACAATCTGCAACCTGATTCGTCTCAACCCGGCTGTGGCACGGGTGGGCGTTTTGCGTTAAAGTACTCCCGGTCGTCGTGACCGGGAGCACAGCGGCGGCCAGAATGATTATCTATCCTGAACCCATCCTGTCCGACACCACTCCACCGCCCACCTGCACTATATCAAATCACCGAAACAGATCTTAACTCCTATAAATCAATAAAGACGGGAATTTTAGTATTGCAATTTCTAAGGCTGTAAGGATATTCTCAAATAAAGTCTACCTTCAGATTTCTATAGCAGTTATTTTCATTCTAAACGGAGTCCGTAAAAACATTCAATAAACCGAAGACTGGAAAAATACCATGAAAGTATTAGCCTTCCTCCTCTTTATAGCAGCCATATTTTGTATTGGATGCATTCTCTTGAATCATGTGGTTGGTTGGTCTCATGAAATCGTTTTCACTAAAAAAGGGAATGAAAAATTTGACTCATTAGATAAAAATGCAGCGGTCTTGGCTTTGATATTCTTTTTTTTAGCAGCACTGTGCTTTTTTAAATCGGTATCAATCTAATCCTTTTATAGTATAGCCATACTGGGAAACATTCTGAGCGTTTATCTAAAAATAACATTTTATACATTATAGAATAACCCAAAAAAATCGGGAAATGATATTTGAAGCTATTTAACCTCGGTGGTTAGGCCCAGGGAGGGTAAAGGGGCAGAGTGGCGTAAATGGGTGCAGCGTCAGGACAGAAAGCAGTGCCCTTTTCCGCTTCTGATCCCCTCAGGACGAGGGGATCAGATTTAACGGCGCGCCTTTACCCTCCCTGGGCCGGATAAAGGCAGTACAAGTTTGCATTTGCATTGGACTAGAATAGAAGCATCCCCCATATCAATCGATATACCCACATCTCTCATGACATTTGCGTATTATCCAAATGCGTTATCCTGACGGTCAAGCGTTTTGTATTGTATGGCTTCAAGGACATGAGATTTTAAAATTCTTTCTTCTCCTGCAAGATCGGCAATTGTACGGGAGACTTTCAAGATAGAAGTATAGGCTCTGGCTGACAAGTTGAGTTTATCCATGGCGTGTTCAACCAATTTACGACTTTGGGAATCAAGTGAACAATGCGTTTTTATTTGCTCCGGTCCCATATCAGCATTTGAAAAACATCCGACATCCTTTTTAGTAAATCGCTTTTCCTGGATACGCCTTGCATGGGAGACCCGTTCACGAATTTCTTTTGAAGATTCTCCATTCTTGTTGCCTGACAATTCTTTAAACGAAAGTCTTGGCACTTCCACCTGGATATCCATCCGGTCCATGAGCGGACCTGATATTTTTGACCGATATTGACTGACCTTAACCGGGGTGCAGATGCATTCCTTGTCCGGGTTTGTCAGATTACCGCAGGGACAGGGATTCATAGCCCCAACCAGCATAAACCGACAAGGATAAGTTGCTTTGGATTTAGCCCTGGCAAGGGTAATTTGACCTTCTTCTAACGGCTGACGCAAGACTTCAAGGGCATTGCGCCTGAACTCTGGCAACTCGTCAAGAAACAAAATCCCATTGTGCGCCAAACTAATCTCTCCGGGCATGGGCTTGGAGCCACCCCCCACAAGACCTGCGTCAGAAATGCTATGATGAGGAGACCTAAAAGGCCTTGACCCCAAAGGCTGTCCAGACTCCCTTGCCGTTCCTGTCAATGAGTACACCCTGGCAATATCCATAGCCTCTTCAAAGGAAGATTCAGGTAAAATTCCTGGCAGACACTTGGCCATCATGCTTTTTCCGCTGCCGGCAGGACCGTTAAGTAGTAAATGATGATGGCCTGCGGCTCCAACTTCTAAAGCTCGTTTCACATGCCCCTGCCCCTGGACATGGGCAAAATCAGTTTTTCCCCATTGGGCGTCCGGTCGGGTGAGTATGGACAAATCCGGCTCAAGCGGATTTATCTGGGTTTGCCCTGCAAGAAAATCAACTGCTTGTGACAAATGGGAAACTGCAAGGACATCTATTCCTTTGACAATGGCCGCCTCAGGTCCGTTTTCTTCCGGAATTATGATCCCTTTGAAGCCATTCTCCATGGCAGCCAAAGCAAAGGGCAAAGCAGCTTTGACGGGACGCAGCTGTCCATCCAACGAAAGTTCTCCTGCCACAACCCAGGAGCTGGTAGTTTTGGCGTCAAACAAGCCTGCAACACAAAGAATCCCAAGCGCTACAGGCAGATCAAGACCGGTCCCCTCTTTTTTAATATCTGCCGGGGCAAGATTTACTACCACCCGGTCCATTGGAAAAGTATAACCTGAATTTTGTATGGCAGAGCGTACCCTCTCCTTGCTTTCACGCACTGCTGCCTCGGCTAAACCTACCATATTGAAAACCGGTAAACCTAGAGAAATATCAACCTCCACATCTACAACAATGGCTTCAAAACCATTGACCGCACAGGACTGCATCTTTGCTATCATGTTCCACCTAAAGAGACTTAAAGATAAGGGCCTTAACTTAAACGAAATAGAACCGGCCGAAATTACTTTTTTCTACCAAAATTTTCTTTTAAACCAAAGATTTTTCTCATTTGTTTTGCTTTGTATATTAAAATCAGATATATATAGCACAATTTTTGAATATGCCTTTGTGAAACACTACATAATATATGACTAATTTTTATAACCAACGCACCATCGCAAGAAACGTGGCTTTATCCGGGACGGGCGTCCATTCCGGTAAGAAGACAAATTTAACCATACGCCCGGCACAAGAAAACCACGGGATAAAGTTCAAGCGGGTAGATCTGCCCGGGACACAGGACATCCCGGCCTTGTTTAAACTGGTTGTGGATACAAGCCTTGCAACAGTTCTGGGAACCAACGGAGCTATTGTTTCAACCATTGAACACCTAATGGCCAGTTTTGCCGGACTTGGCATTGATAATGCCCTGGTAGAAGTAGATGATTATGAAATGCCGATTATGGACGGGTCTGCCAGGGAATTTACCCAAGCCCTGTCTGCAGCAGGAGTGGTTGAGCAAGAACGGCCCAAACACTTTATCATTGTAAAAAAGCCCATTGAGGTCACAGAAGGGGACAAATTTGTCAGGGTATTGCCTGAACAATGTTTTAGGATTTCATGCTCCATTGATTTTGACCATCCTTTGATTGGCGTTCAAGAACTGACTTACGACAGGGCCAAGAATAATTTTGAGCAGGAAATCAGCCGTGCAAGGACTTTTGGCTTCATAAAAGATCTTGAGCTGCTAAAAAAATTCAGCCTGGGAAAGGGCGGAAGCCTTGACAATGCCATTGTGATCGATAATGATAAAATCCTGAACGAAGGCGGGCTAAGGTATCCGGATGAATTTGTCCGGCACAAGCTTCTGGATAGCCTGGGAGACTTTTCCCTGTTGGGCATGCCCATCCAGGGACATATCATTACCCATAAATCCGGACACACCCTGAATCATTTGTTTATTAAAAAGTTCCTTGATGAAAAAGATGCCTGGGAAACCGGGCCGGCAAAACGCTAAGTTGATGCGGAGACAATGAAACCAACGGGTGCTTTAAAAAAATACTATATTCTGCTTTGCTTTATCATCGGATTTAACATGGTGGTACCGGCCACCATTTTTGCGGATATCAATGCGGTTTTATCCAATATAAAACTGGCCAACACCCGGGACGACCTGCTTACCTATTTTGATATAGAAAACGCATTTAAAGAAAAAACGGTTGAGGCAATTAAGAATGGTATTCCTACCACGTTTACCTTTTATGTGTCTTTGTATAAAACCACCAGTAACCTTTTTGACAAACAGATCGCAGATATACAGGTTACCGCGACCATAAAGTACAACTCCCTGAAAGAAGAGTATAGTGTTGTCCGCCACTGGAAGGATGAAGACCCTTTGATTACCAAATCCTTTGACGAGGCAAAGGTATGGATGACAGAAGTGGACAACCTAAAAGTGGTTCCCCTGGATCAGTTGGTCAAAGGGGATAAGTACCAACTGAGGATCAAAGCCGAGTTGGAAAGAGTTACTCTTCCTTTATCCCTTCACTATGTTTTCTTTTTTGTCTCTTTCTGGGATTTTGAGACCGACTGGTATGTGATTAATTTCACATATTAACCCCTGGTGTTTTCATATGAATGCCGTGTAAATTAGTGGTCGCGACCTTTAAGTTAGACATTTTGCACGTTACATAAGTTTGCCGCCCATGACAGACGACACCCAAGACATAGATTTAGAAAAATCCAAACGTAAGAAAGAGGGCATCCTCATTCTGGTCATCCTGTTGATTGTCAGCGCCCTTACTGTAATTGAAACGCGTATTACCCCTTTTGGAACGGATTTCCCCCTTTCATCAACCGTGTTGATGTTTATACTTATCAATATCAACCTGTTGTTGCTTCTCAGCCTGTTGCTCCTGGTCTTCCGAAACCTTGCCAAGCTTTACTATGAAAAGAAAAACAACATCCTCGGGTCTAAGATAAAAACCCGGCTGACCATTGCTTTTATTATCCTTGCGCTTTTACCGACCACCGTACTTTTCTTCTTTTCCATCCAGTTTATTTCTACATCAATTGCTTTCTGGTTCAATGCACCTGTTGAAAAGACATTGGACGCATCTTTGTCCGTAGGACAAAAACTCTATGAGTATATTGAGGACAAGAATGCTTTTTTTGCAAAACGAGGGGCATTTCAGATTCATTCCAGGGATTTGTTAAAGATTGAAAACCAGGAAAAACTGACCCGGTATACCCAGGTTATTCAACGGGCCTTTAACCGCCATGCCGTGGAAGTCTATACTCCGGATGCCAAGCGTGTCAGCCTCTCATTGGCAAATGAGTTGGAGGCTATGTATTTTGGTCTTCTTACCACCACAGACCTTACGCGGATTTCTGATGGTAAAACCAGCCATACAGTTTATCAAACCATAGAAGAGGGAGAATTTTTAAGAACTGTTACGGCAATTCCTTTTGGTACGGTCCCAGCCGAAGCCAAGGGGTTTTTAGTAATCACCACCTTGGTTTCCCCGGATTTATCTGAGAATTTAAGATCCATTCTTAAAGGGGTGGAAGAATACCAGCAGCTCAAACTGACCAAAAAACCAGCCCAGATCTCTTATTACATTGCTTTATCTATTGTTGCGCTTTTAGTTGTGTTCTGCGCCATCTGGTTCGGATTTCAGATTGCAAAATCCATAACCATCCCGATCATGAAGTTTGCCGAAGGTACCCAGCGCATCACTGACGGGGATCTCAATTACCAGATTGATTTCCAGACCGATGACGAGATCGGAACCCTGATCAAAAGCTTCAATTCCATGACCAAACAGCTTGCTGCAGGCAGGGAACAGATTGCCCTTTCAGAACGCATGCTAAAACAGCAGAACACAGAACTTGAAAAAAGCCGCCAGTACATTGAAATCGTACTGAAAAACATTTCTGCTGGTGTGATTTCCATTGATAATAAGGGGGTCATTACAACAATTAACAAAGCAGCCGAATCCATGCTCGGCGTAAACAGCCTGGATATCCTGAACCGAAATTTCCGCCAGGTTTTGGCAGATGAATACTTGAGAATGGCAGACAAAATATACGACCAGGCAGCCCAGGGTGCCACCCATATAGAAGTGCCGATCTCCGCGTCTGTGGCTGGCACGCCAAAACACTTTTCCCTGCACTATTCAACATTAAAGGATGATACCGGACGCAACCTGGGGGCTGTACTCGTATTCGACGATGTAACAGAGCTTGAAAAAGCCCAGCGTATGGTGGCATGGCGGGAGGTAGCCCGCAGGATTGCCCATGAAGTAAAAAATCCCCTTACACCGATCAAATTATCTGCCCAGCGTCTCAAACGCAAATACGGCAAAGAAATAGACGATGAAATATTTACAGGCTGTGCCGACACCATTGTGGAGCATGTGGATCTGATTCGAAACCTGGTAAACCAGTTCTCGGCCTTTGCAAAATTTCCTGACACCAACTTCTCATCGGCCCGCATCGACAATATTATTTTAGAGACCGTTGCCCTATATAAGGAAGGGCTGGAACAGGTGGATATTAAGACCAGCTTTGGGGATAACATCCCTACGTTAAAACTGGATCACCAGCATATGAAGCAGGCATTTATCAACCTTATTGATAACGCGGTTTATGCCATGAACAAAGACGGTGCTATTATGATAGACGTCTCTTTTGACCCAATCCTGAAAATGGTCCGCATTGAAATTGCAGATACGGGCAAAGGAATTTCCGATAAGGAAAAAACCAAGTTATTCGAACCCTATTTCTCAACCAAAAAATCAGGCATGGGATTGGGCCTTGCAATTGTCAACTCCATAATTTCGGACCATAACGGCGTAATCCGGGTCCAGGATAACCAGCCCAAAGGGGCTAAATTTATTATCGAGCTTCCGGCCTGACCGGCTCGCTATTAACATCAGAGAATAAATGAAAGAAAGGATATTGATATGTACCCGGCAGTTTTAATCGTTGATGATGAATCCACTATCATTGAATCCCTTGAGGGAATCCTGTCTGATGACGGATTCGAAGTCATGCATGCCTATAACGGGTATGAAGCATTAAAAAAAATTGAAACCGACTCCCCGGATATTGTTTTGCTTGATATATGGATGCCGGGTATGGATGGGATAGATACCCTTAAGGAAATAAAAAAGACCAGCCCCAATCTTCCGGTAGTCATGATCACAGGACACGGATCTATAGAATCCGCCGTGGACGCTACCAAGTCAGGCGCGTTTGATTTCCTTGAAAAACCTCTGTCTATTGATAAGGTCATGGTCACCATCAATAACGCCTTGAATTTCAGGAAGCTTGAAGAAGAAAACATCTACCTTCGTAAAAAAGCCATTGAAAAGAACTCTATTACAGGTACAAGCCCTGCGGTTCAAAAATTGTATGGAGAAGTCATGGCAGCAGCGCCATCGGACGCGTCCATATTGATTTCAGGAGAAAACGGAACAGGCAAAGAGATGGTGGCAAGAACCATCCATCAGTTCAGCTCGCGCCCTGAAGGACCTTTTATTATTATCAACTGTGCGGCTATTCCTGAAGAACACCTGGAGTCTGAACTCTTCGGCCATGAAAAAGGCGCCTTTGACCAGGCGACCTCCAAGAACAAAGGCAAGTTTGAACTGGCCTCAGGTGGAACCCTGTTCTTAGATGAAATCGGGGATATGAATATCAACACCCAGGCTAAAATGCTGCGCGCATTGGAATCAAAGACATTTCAGCGCATTGGATCAAGCCGCACCCTTCAAATGGATGTGAGATTAATAACCTCTTCCAACAAAGACCTTGAGGCAGAAATCAAAAACGGAAATTTTCGTGAGGATCTCTTTTTCCGGCTCAATGTCATTCCTATTCACGTGCCGCCCCTGCGTGACAGAAAAGCGGATATCCCTATGTTGGTTGATATTTTCCTGGATAAACTTGCAGCCCAATCATCTGCTGTTAAAAAAACAATGTCTAAAGATGCTTTGGATCTGCTTGGCCAATACCACTGGCAAGGCAATGTAAGGGAGCTTAAAAACCTCGTAGAGCGCCTTTGTATAATGGTTAAGGCTGACGTAATTGAAAAAGAGGACATTCCTCAGCCTTACAATCCGGACTTTGAAAAGTCCATTACCAAAGAACGCCGCTGGCTATTTACCCTTGAAAACTTAGAAGAGGCAAGAACTGCATTTGAGCAAGACTTTATCCGTCGCAAAGTTGAACAGGCAGACGGAGATCTAAAAATCGCTGCCAAACAAATGGGCACGAGTGTCAGTTATATCAAAAAAAGGATATCTTAAAATATAATGAGGATCATCAGCGGGACCTGCCGCGGAAGAAAGCTAGTCCAGATCCAGGGAAAAGATATCCGCCCGACCTCAGACAGGGTCAGGGAAGCCTTGTTTAATATTATTGGCCCCGGGGTGCTAGGCATGGATGTCTTGGACCTGTTTGCTGGTACTGGGGCATTCGGCTTGGAGGCATTGAGCCGGGGGGCTTCATCTGCCGTTTTTGTAGATACGGCACAATCTTCATGTGACGTCATAGAAAAAAATATCTCTTTGTGCCGGATGCAGGACTCAGCACGCCTCATCCGCCATGACCTGATAACAGCCCCGTTACCGGACAGATTAGGCCATTTTGACCTGATTTTCATGGACCCTCCGTACAATAAAGGGTACGCAGAAACCCTGCTTGGAAAACCGGGATTTGCAGATCTTTTGGCACCGGGCGGAATAATTATTGTTGAGCAGTCATTCAAAGAAACCCTTGCCAATCCGCTGAACAGCCTTGACATTTACCGTCAAAAAAAATACTCAAAGACATTTGTTTCATTTTTGCGGGAATCTGATAACGCCTAAAGGATACCTATGACTGACGCAAAACAGAGGATTGCCATCTACCCCGGTTCTTTTGACCCCCTGACAAACGGACATCTTGATGTAATTAAACGGGCGCAGGATATATTCGATCTTGTAATCGTTGCAGTATTGCATAATCCGGGTAAAAAGGCTCTATTTTCTCCCGAGGAGCGGGTCTCTATGATCGAGGAAAGCCTCAACGGCAATGCCCAAATTCAAGTAGACACCTTTGACGGTCTTTTGGTTGAGTATGCCCGGATGAAAAAAGCTGTGGCCGTAATACGAGGAATGCGCGCTATTTCTGATTTCGAAAGTGAATTCCAGATGGCACTCATGAACCGCAAACTGAACAAAGATGTTCAATCAGTGTTTCTGATGACCGGATTACGCTGGATCTTTACCTCCTCTTCCATTATCAAGGAGGCAGCCCAGTTTGGTGGTGATATCTCAGACATGGTACCTGAGCCGGTTAAGCTTAAACTGATGGAAAAATTTCCCAAGCTGGACTGCTGAACATAATTGAATTTGACGGGTACGATTTTTATTTATCAGTTTATCTAATCACGTAACCTTAACCTAAACGCTTATACTGTATTGCCAGGGGCGTTCGTATAAGCTATTTGAGGACAGACATGGATCTGTGGCAGCTTCATATTTTTGTATCAGTGGTCGACCAGAAAAGTTTTTCCAAGGCGTCTGAGGTCATTAATTTATCTCAACCCACGGTATCTACCCATATCAAGGAATTGGAAGAGCATTTTCAATGCCGGCTTTTAGATCGGCTGGGCAAAGTCACCGAGCCCACACGGGCCGGATTGATTTTATATGATTATGCTAAAAAGCTGCTGGATTTAAGACAAGAAACCCATTCAGCCATGCTTGATTTTTTAGGGCAGACCAAAGGTAAACTGATTATCGGCGGCTCGACAATTCCTGCTGGGTATATCTTACCCAAGCTTATGGGTTCGTTTAAACAGGCCTATCCTGATGTTTCTATTCATTTGACTGCCGGAGATACCGGCCAGATTACCCGGGCTGTCAAGCAAGGTGAAATTGAACTCGGTGTTGTCGGTGCTAAAACCGAAGATCCTGCAATTGAACAAAAAAAGCTTGTCCGTGATGAAATGAAACTGGTTGTGCCGGCTGGCCATGAATGGGCTGACAAAAAATCTGTGCCATGCAACGCCCTTTTCACCCAGCCTTTTATTGCCAGGGAAAGAGGTTCGGGTACATGGAAATCAATTTTCAAGAGTATTGACCAGGCGGGGTTTGATTCAAATAAATTAGTACCCACCGTTACCATGGGGAATTCTGTTTCCGTTATACAAGGTGTGCTCAGCAAGGTGGGGATTTCTATTCTTTCTACAATTGCGGTGGCCGAAGAGCTGGGTACAGAACGTTTATTCGCCTTAAGCGTAGAAGGATTGGATCTGACCCGTTACTTTTACTTGACCCTGCCCAAGAAACGAAGCCAGTCCCCGATCTGTAATAAGTTCATGGAGTTTGCACAAAAAAATCTTTGATCCGGGTCAGATGCTGTCTCTTTGCAATCCCCTTTTCATCAACAAGGGAACCGGATCTATCAAGTGGCGTTTTAACCAGTCTTTTGGAGCGTACCCTTCGGCAGCCAAAGAAAGCAACTCAGAGAAATGAAACACCGGGAGTTGATTTTTAGCTGAAGCACGTATCTCAAGATTCAGATGACACATCGCACATGCCGTGACAATACATTCAGCCCCGGCATCAATAGCTCCTGACATAATTTCATTGACGAGCCGCCCTGCAATATTAGGCCTTGTTACGGACAAGAAAGTGCCACAACACCGGGCTTGGTAGGGCCATTGAAGTGCAGTGCCACCCAAGGCAGCCATTGTTCTTTCAATCAGGCCGTGAAAATTTCTTTCTCGTCGTAACACCGGTGGCCTGGCCAGCATGCATCCATAATAAGAGGCAATTCTCAACCCGTTTAGCCTACCTGTCAGTTCTTTAAATATCCCTTTTTCATCCAATTGGACAAGCAATTCAAAAAAGTGAAGCAGTTTAAGGTCCGGATTAAAAGGACGGTTGAAAAACTCACTGTACCGGTCTTGTTTGCCTTGATCGTTTTTAAGTTCGATATTTGCTTGTTTTAAATGCAGAAAACACCCAGGACAGGCAACCAGTATGGGGCGCTCTGGAGGCGCCATAAACAGATTTCTGGCTGGTAAAGCCAAGCCCAATTCAGAATTGATGCTGTGGGTGGATGATGACCCACAGCAATTCCAGTCATCCAGTTCAGTCAGCCGAATATCAAAACGTGCTAAGAATTTTACCAAAGACGCATTGTTCTCTTTTGCTGTCGTTGCCAGGGAACAACCAGGAAAATAACTCAATTCCATTTGACTCATGCCCCCTCCCCTGATTGTTTAAATAATGCCCGGACTTGGCTTTTGTCTTTTATTCGCGATGGAAGCAGGTCAAGCTTTCGTTTTGAAAACATCTTCAGGCCAGTATCGATATCAGAGAACAATTGGTTCCCCGATAGCTTATACTGCATCATGATTTCTACTTTGTGGGTTCTGCCGTGCCTGCCAATTGAATCTACGACAGCCTCATGGAAGGCCAAAATTCCAGGCTCCGCGATTTTGACATTTTCTGACAAGGCCACCTGGCGAAGGGCATCCATGACCGCTGCAATATCAATTGCATTCGGGCATTCCGTAGAGCAGGTGTTACACCCAACACAAAGCCAGATGGTTGATGTTTTAAGTACGGCCTTCTTCATACCGAACTGAACCATTCGTATAACAGCATTGGGCAGGACATCCATGTCACGGGAAAAAGGGCAGCCGCCACTACAGGCTTTACAATGCCAGCATCTGTTTAAATTTGCCCGGCTCATGGCCTCTATTTGATCCAAAAAACCAAATTCTATCTTTTCTGTATTGATATGGTCCATGCGCCCTCTTTTTTGATAAAGATTTAATGATAAGATCTTTTCTATGGCAGCTTTTACAATTTAGATTAAATTATTTTTAGCACAGGCGTCATTGATTTATGTCAAGATAGATTACCATCAGTTGCCGGGCAGGTAAATCATAAGAACAAAACAAACGAAAATATAATCTGGAAAAAGAAAAGACCGCTACGGGAAAATCCCTTAGCGGTCTTTTTGATAGGAACTATCAGGGTATCAGTCTGCTACAAACAAATTCAGGGTATCTATAAATTCGGGGTCCTCTTCATCTATTACACGAACCAATTCTTTGTGGATTCGTTTTTTCAGTTCCTGAAAAATACCTCTTTTTTTAGCAAACCCTGCAGCAAAGGCTAAAGATTCCTCTACTAATGCATCCTGGTCGTCGCAGGCATGGACAATTACATTTGAATTTTCAAGCTCAACAGCAGTCATGCGCTGTCCGGACAAAAGCATATGGTTAAACCGGTATTCGGGTATGGCTTTTCTTACAAATGCAATCATGCCGGGCAAAAAGGGAATGCTA
>JAKSAU010000613.1 GCA_022361535.1 Desulfobacterales bacterium | reverse complement strand
GCAGACCGGGGAAACAAACTGGTGGCAGAACATTATATCCCCTTTCACCCGGCTGTCAGCCGTGGGATAGCTGAAATAGCCAGGGCAGCAAAAGACAAAGGCGTTGACGTTTCAGTCTGCGGAGAAATGGCTCATGACCCGGATCATATTCCATTTCTGATCGGTGCAGGTATCACCACTCTAAGCGTTGATCCCAAATTTCTGCCCAAGGTACAAAAAACCATTATGGGACTTGAACTCTCGGATGCAAAAAAATATGCTCATACCCTTTTAAGCCAGACCCGGGTTAAAGATGCCGAAAAAGTGATAAAAACTCGCCCAGGCAGATAAACTGATCTTCATTCAAAACAGCGCTCAATTGATTAATTTACAGCTCCCAACCTTGGCCTTACCGAAGTTGGGACATTAAAAATACGCGATGCACCTTTTTTGTATTGCATTCACAGATTGCATGCTTATTGTTTTAGTCAAGCAAAACTAAATTTGCCCTAAATAACACAAAAGGAGGAACTCATGAATTCAAACGAATGTATCCCCCAGCATATATCAAAATTTGGTTTAGGATTGATTCTTTTAGGTGCTGCAGGCGGACTTGCAGTTCTTGGCGTAACCCTGCTTCCCATTATTGGCCTGGTATTGGCTGTACCTGTGGCTGCCTTGGCTGTATATTTTTTCAGGGTTCACCTGAACAATGAATGTGAAATAGACTTCTCGGCAAAATAAAGGCATAAAAATTTCAAAACGCCAGGGGCGTATCCGGTTATCGGATACGCCCTTGGTGTTTTTTATAGATGGTCTGGCATCAAGACAATTTAAACCGTGCCATCAATTCTTTGAGTTTACCTGCCAGATCAGACAACTCCTCTGCTGTATCTTTTACATTAACGCTCCGCCCGGAAATCTCTTCGGAAGACCGACTGACATTTGCTATATTCTGGGCAACTTCATCTGCCACCTGGGAACACTGTGCCACATTTTCAGTCACCTCAGCTATACCTAAGGATGCCTGGGATACATTTTCAGCTATTTCATTGGTCACTGCAGACTGTTCCTCAACGGCCACAGCAATTGAGGTAACACTGTCGTTAACATCATTGATAACCCTTATGATCTCCCGGATTTCATTGGTGGTTTCATTTGCAGACCCCTGCATCCGTTCAATCTTGGCTTTTATCTCTGTGGTTGCATCAGCCGTTTGGTTGGCGAGATCCTTGATTTCATTGGCCACAACTGCAAAACCTTTACCGGCTTCCCCAGCCCGGGCCGCCTCAATAGTAGCGTTTAAGGCCAAAAGATTTGTCTGCTCAGAAATATCCGTGATGGTTTCAGTCACCTTACCGATCTCTTGTGCAGCTTCCCCCAGCTCTCCAACCTTTTTAGAAGCATGACTTGCCTGGTTTACGGCAACTGTTGTGACTTCCCTGGACTGCTCGGAGTTTTTGGCAATATCATTGATCGTTGCACTCATTTCCTCGGCTGCAGCTGAAACTGAATTTACATTAGTAGAGGTTTCTTCTACAGCTGCTGCCACGGAGGTCATGTTTGAACTCATTTCCTCGGCTGCTGCAGCAACTGAAACCGACATCTCAGAGGCTTCTGCGGATTCCTTTGACATGGTCTGGGAAACACTTGTCAATCCTCCCGATGAACCGGACAAGGTATCTACACCTTCATTAAGCTTGCCTATCAGATCCCGAAGGTTTGTAATCATCTTATTCATGGCAGCGGCCAGCTTGCCGGTTTCATCAGCCTGCTGTACATCAATATCCCGGCTTAAGTCCCCATTCGCCATGTTGTCTGCAAACTCAACCCCTTTGGTCAGTGGTGCCGTAATGGATTTTGTAACCAATAAAAAAACAACCCCGGCCAAGGCAATACCTGCAAGGACCAGGATTCCGGCCTTGATAATCCTTGTCCGCAATGCCGCATCCGCAGCGTCCATAGACTGAATCACCTCAAAGGCCCCATGAATTTCACCAGCTTTCCAGTTTTCAAAGGTGCCGCCAGTGGGATCTTTACCATCATCCCTACCCCACAGCGTTTTAGACTGAGCAGGATCTCCATGACAGATCAGGCAGTTTTCGGTTAAGCGCACGGGTAAAAAATACCGGACCGAATTAGTTGCCTCATCAATGACATAATACTCATCTAAATTCTCTTCTTTTATTTTTTTCAAAGCCGGGCCCTCAATCTTGGTTTTCAGGCCATAGTCCGGTTCATTTTTTGGATTCCTGGGACTAAACTTAGGCACCCTGAAAGTATACCCCCCGGCTTCAGCCTTCCGCATTGAGGCTTTCCATGCTGATACAACAGGAATCACTGCCAAAAGCTTATCTTGTTGTCCAGCCTCGGCATAGGCTTTGATATCTTCAAGGGAAAAAACCCCAAGCGCCCATTTTTCTTCCATTTCCTGGCGCACGGATTCGGAAATCAGACAAATAGATCTTGCCTTTTCAACAATTGATTGAACCGTCTGATTTTTGTCGCTTTTCTGGTACAAAAATAAAAGTACGCCAACCAGGATAATGGTTGTTCCAATACCTACAGTTAAAAACTTGATGAATATCGGCAGATCCAGGAACTTTTTCATCTTCTCCTCCGTTAATTAACGAATTAGGGGTGCCCAGCACTCAATCTTTTTAATTGATAAACCTAGTTTTGAACAGATCTTGTATGGTAGCAGATTCAATAGGACATCTCAAGGCGAATACCGCAAACCATCTAAGTGTTCACATCTTTCTTTCATGTTTTTAATCCATCATCCAGCCGAGGTAAATAGCCCTGTTTAACAAAACAATTGTATTTCTTATTGTCATCTCAAACAAATAGGTATTTAATCTTTTACAATATTGACTTTTATAATTTACGATATTCTCATGAATAAATATCAAATCAATATGATTCTTTCAGCAATAATAGCTGTATTATCCTTGGTTTTGATTACGGTCGCTTGGGGGTCAATTTCTGAATTTCAATTATCTGAGATAGTCGGCCACCTGAGCCTGCTTCTATTTGCAATCTTCCTCTTTATCCTAAACTTCAGAAGCTACAAGAGGCATTTGAAAAAGAAATAATCATTGATCAAAGCTCTTTAGCCACAACTAACGCATTTGATTAATTGACAACCAAGACCTTCTCGGACAATAATCCCGCCATGGAAAATGATAGGAATTTTGATGATCTTGCGCCCAGGTTTCAACGCAAGGTATACGGCGGACTAAAGGGTAGGATAAGGCTTGCGGTTCTTGAAAATGATCTCCATGAATTTTTTCCTGCGGCTTTAAGCCCGGCAAACAACACTCCATTGGAAATTTTAGATGCAGGCGGAGGGTACGGACCTTTTTCAATTACCCTTGCCAAACACGGACATCGGGTCTCAATCTGCGATCTTTCTGCCAAGATGCTCCAACTTGCTAAAGAGCGATTTGATGAACAAGATCTGGGGCATTTGTTAACACTGTATCAATGCCCGGTTCAGGAGTTGAAGAACCAGGTGCCTCACAGATTTGACCTTGCTCTTTGCCACGGAGTCTTAGGTTGGGTGGAAGATCCGGGCCATTTTATAGATTGCCTAATGAATCTGTTACCAGGGGACGGATTTCTTTCTTTAAGCTTCTATAACCTTAACGGAATGATTTATAAAAACCTGCTTAGAACCAACTATAAAAAAGTCCTCAATAAAGCTTATCAAGGGTATCCTGGAAGTCTGACCCCAACCTGGCCAAGAACCCCGGAACAGGTTCTTGCATGGCTTGCCCGCCACCCTTTTGACACCCTTTGCCACAGCGGCATCAGGGTATTTCACGATTATATTCTTGATCCGGTGGATCGAGACAGGGACCCTGATACAGTCATTGACCTGGAGCTTGAATTTTCCCGGCAACTTCCCTACCGGGACCTGGGCCGATACCAGCACATCCTTGGACGTAAATCGCCTATCCCCCTTGACTGACACCATCCAGTTCCTATGATATGTTTTTGGTATTAAATTTCTATATCACCTGATCTGAAAAATTTTAGGAGGATACAATGTCTGCCCACTCACCTGAACCTGTTCACAAATGTGTATCTGACTCCTCAGTACTTATTTCCCGTGTTATGCTGCCGGAAGATGCCAACCCAGCCGGCATTGTCCATGGCGGCGTTATTATGAAAGAAATTGACAATGCCGCAGGTGTTGCTGCTGTCCGGCATACCCGCAAAGTCTGCGTCACTGCTTCCATCGACCGTCTGGATTTCCATAAGCCTTCGTTTATAGGTAACCTTGTAACCGTAAAAGCCTGTGTAAACATGACCGGCCGGACATCCATGGAGATCGGAGCCAGAGTAGAAACCGAAGATCTACTAACTGGCAAAATAACCCATTTGGCATCTGCTTACCTGACCTTTGTAGCATTGGGAGACGATCATCGCCCTACACTGGTTCCACCCTTAAAGCCTGAGACAACAGAAGAAAAACGCCGCCAAAAAGAAGCGCTGGCAAGACGTGAAGTCAGGTTATCTGAAAAGCAAAGGGAAGTGGAATGCCAATTGGACAACGACAAATGTTAGGTTTTTATAACTTTTTATACATAAACATCTGGCATATTTAAAAATAGTTCTTATTTTCTGTTCATGATTTAGTATTTCCCAGGAAAGGGCCGATATCAATGATATAAGGTTGCCCTTAACTGTAAGCAGCCATGAAGGAGGTAATCATGACAAATAAAGATAAGCCCTTTGAAGTTGAAAAATCATTCGGACTGGGCGTGCTGCTGAAATTGACCAAAAAGAATCTTAAAGGGGTAGATATATCAACCAATGGGACCAAATTCACTTCCAGCCTAAGCAGGAATGAAGTTAATGATGCGGTTAACCGTGTTATCAAAGCCCATAACTTAAAGATTAAAATAAAAAAATAACCCGTGACTATATCGGTACTTAATATACCATTTGAATCCTATGAAACAAGTGTACCTGTCTTACTGGACAAACTTGAGGCGGGTACCATCATAGCGAAACAGGTGATGGTGATGCTCAAACCTAACCTGGTAAATGACTCGCCTTTTCCCGTTACCACATCCCCGGAATTTTGCAGGGTAGTGATTGAATATGTACGGACCTACTCAGACGCAAAAATAATCCTTGCAGAAGGCTGTGGCGATGCCCACCTTGAAACCAATGAGGTATTTGCCAATCTGGGGTTTGACAGGCTTGCACGGGAAATGGATATTGAGCTTTTAGATCTAAACCACGCAGACCTCCAACGCCACACATATCCCGGTAATACCATTTTCCCTGAATTTTATCTTCCCAAAATTGCGACCCAAAGTTTTATCATTTCACTGCCTGTGCTCAAAGCACACTCCCTGGCAGAAATAACAGGTACCTTAAAAAACATGATGGGTTTTGCACCACCCCAGCATTATTCTGGAGGAGGATATTGGAAGAAAGCCGCGTTCCACGACGAAATGCAACGGTCAATAATTGAACTGAACCGGTATATCTTACCAAATTTAACCTTGATGGATGCAAGTGTCGGATTAAGCCAATACCATCTGGGTGGCCCTGAATGTCATCCACATGTCAACCGTCTCATTGCAGGATTTGATCCCTATGCTGTGGATCAATCTGCCGCCAGGCTTTTAGGAATGGATCCTGATCGAATCCCACATATCTGCACCCCGGATTAGAACACCCATACCTGTATTTTCTTTGTTTTTTCTTGACGCCATAGCACCACGGATATTACAATTCATGACGGTTCAACTCTGCATCCCCCCCTTATTGTTGGCCCATTTGATTCAATAGATCTTCAAAGACCTTGTTGTACCTGGATATGATTCTTTATTTTAACCCTTTGCAAAAGGAGGAAAGAGATGAGAATTTGTCCGAAAAAAATCATGTGTGCCGTTGATTTTTCAGGGTTTGCCCCCATGATTCTCGACTATGGCAAAGCCCTGGCCAGGGAATTTAATGCAGATCTTTGCGTTTGTCATATTGTTCAGGATACGGTGATGCTGTCCAGCCATGCCCAGGCCGGATTTTCCACAGAAGAGGTAACAGCCCAGCGTATTGAAGATGCCATGGACGCAGTTGGCATTATTGCCGAGCAAGCAGATGTACAGGCTGACACATTGGTCTCGCTTGGGCATCCGGCTGATGAAATTACCAGGCTGGCCCAAAAAAATGAAATCGACCTGGTCATTGCAGCCACCCATGGAGGTTCCGGCATTAAACGCTTCCTGGTAGGTTCCGTTACTGACCGTTTGGTCAAAACCCTGGAATGTCCCTTGCTCGTTCTTCACCCCGGGACAGGCAAGCAGACGCCTCAAGTCAGACTTCCCATGAAACGAATTCTGGTTGGTTGTGATTTCTCAGAAGGTTCCGACCTGGCTTTCAACTATGCGTTAAGCCTTGCCCAAGAGTTTGAAGCAGAGCTTCACCTGGTTCATGTGGTCAAGCCCCAAACCCATGTCGCATTGGGGTCTGCAGATGCCATCCGTTTCCGGGAGGATGACTTTTTAGCACCGGATCCTGATCCGGTCGCAGACCAGCCCATATCAGAAAAAGAACGGGAAGGACGTTCCAGGGATATCCTGGGGCAGATGGAAGAACAGCTTTCCATCATGGTACCTGAAGAAAGCCGTAATTGGTGCACCCCTGTTATACGTATATGCCGGGGAGAACCTTATATGGAAATATTAGATTACGCCAAGAACAACCAAATAGATATGATTGTCCTTGGGATTCACGGCCACAGCCTGCTTGAGCAATTCCTGGTGGGATCGACAACCGACCGCGTCATCTCAAGGGCTGACTGCCCGGTATTGGCTGTCCGCCAAGTAGGTTAAACCATAATACTTTGCAGTGTCTAATTAGAGTCGGTTAGGCTTTATTAATAATTTCCTGCAATACTGGGGTTTGTTCCGTAAACGTGCTATAAGCGCATTTTGGGCACTATAGAATGATGCGGAATACAAAAACCCGCGCTATGTTCAAATGCCTATGTAATTGCAATCTCTTTTAAAGTTGGAACCGACAATGACTCAATTTAAAGCAAATACACTTCCGCTTCTTGTAGGCAGCCTGCCTATGACCGATCATGAAGACGCTGCGCGTTTGGTCATGGATTACACACCTGATGCCCCCTTGTGGGTACAGCTTCCCATGTTTAAAGAAGAGGGAATGATTGATCAATTTCTTCCCGGCCTTCCCGGCATAGCTCAAAAAGGCGACAAAATATTCATTGACACCCAAAGCGAAGAATATGATCAGGATTTTCTCTCCTTTTTTGAAGATTACCTTACCCTTTCTGAAGCCGGTGTCGAGCTTGATGATTCCAGGTTTGCATTTACACCAAAAACCGGCAGGGGATTTTCCCAGTTTCTTGACCAGGTAGACAAAAGCAACCAGACATTTGTTGCCCTTAAAGGCCAGGTCACAGGACCCATTACGTTTGCCACAGGAGTGAAAGATGAGCAGGGCCGGGACATTTTTTACAATGAGCAGTTAAAGGACGCTGCAGTCAAACGACTGGCTCTCAATGCAGCCTGGCAGGCACAATCCTTTGCCAAACGGAATGCAACCCCCATTATTTTCCTGGATGAGCCGGCTCTTGCAGGGTTCGGCACCTCTGCCTACATCACCATTACCAAAGAAGATGTTATGGAGTGCGTAGGAGAAATTGTAGAGATGATCCACCGGGAAAATGGTCTTGCCGGGGTTCATGTCTGTGCCAACACCCAATGGGATATGCTTTTGGAGACAGACATCGATATCATCAACTTTGATGCATTTTCCTATTTTGACCGGTTTATCCTTTATCCTGACCAGATAAAGGCCTTTGTAAGCCGTGGTGGTATCCTGGCCATGGGCATTGTACCAACTGACAAAGCCGACACTATTGCAGCCCAGACAGTTGAAGGGCTCAGACAAAAATTCAATGATCAAATCGATCAACTCATGGCAATTGGGTTGGACCGGGACACCCTGCTTGAACAGATTTTCATCACTCCGAGCTGCGGTACCGGATCTTTGGATTTTGATTCCGCCAAGCGGGTACTGGAACTGACAAGGGATTTATCTAAGGCGATTAGAGAATCCTAACCCTTTTCAGCCAGGGCTTCGGCCTTAAAGTCACCCGAGATACCAGCTGTATCAAAATATTTGGGATAGGCTGCCTGGTAATCCTTGATCATTTTTTCCCAGGGTAAATCTGCAAACCGCCCATGGTCTTTTACATATTCCATGTGGCGGTTTCCTTTTGCATCAAACGGATGGAACACGGAATCTTTGGTTCCGTCAAACTCCAAGGGAAGTACACCGAATGCCTGGCATAGGCTTAAGTTAAAGGCCGGCGTTGCCTTAACCCATTTTCCATCAAGAAAAATATCTGTATACCCATGCCAAACAAAAAGGTCGGTTCCCATTTTCTCCCGAAGTTTTTTAGTAGACAGATGGTTTCTCACATCGGCAAATCCTAGCCGGGCCGGTATAGATTGACATCGAAGACAGGCTGCTAAAAGCACAGCTTTGGCTACACAATAGCCCTCTCCTTTTGAAAGCACCCGGCTGGCTCTCATCCCTTCAAGTTCAGGTTCAATGCTATATGGGTTGTATCTAACTATATCTCGAACTGCGTAGTACAGATTAACCGCTTTTTCCATATCGGTAGCTGCATCCCCGACATGTTGAGTTGAAAACTCAATAACGTCTTTATGGTCCGAATCTATAAAAAAGGTGGGCGAACAATAGATTTCCATCTGATCAGTTTCCATATATTTATCCTCAAGCGTGTAAGATATCAAAAGTAGAACCTGTTTTCGTATATCTGGTACACCCCTTAAAATCAATAGACTCATTTGTATCAAGATACATTTTTGTGCCGGAATAATGAGACAAGCGGGTACAGTTTAACCCGGCTGTGATGCAGGTGGTGCTTTTGCCGCTCCAGCATCCACCTGCATCACAGCCTAACCACCGAGACTATTTCTAAAATATGTTAATGTGCCTTGCTGTTATGTTTTATGTTGCATTTCCAAGCGCGGTAAGGATATTCTCCAATAAAATTGATTTTACTTGTCCATAATTTTGATTATGAAAGCGAAACGAACAATGTCCCCATCAGAAATAATAAAAAAATGGGTCGATGCATTTAACAAAGGTGATGCAGACTTAATGGCTGAGTTTTATGCTGACAATGCAATCAATCATCAAGTAGCCAATGAACCAGTTGAAGGGAAAAATTCCATTAAAGAAATGTTCTCTAACGAATTTGCACAAGCTGATATGATCTGCATAATTGAGAATATTTTTGAAGATGGAGAATGGGTAATTCTTGAATGGAAAGATCCTCTTGGCTTAAGAGGATGTGGGTTCTTTCAGATCAAACATGATAAAATTGTTTTCCAAAGAGGATATTGGGACAAGTTATCATTTTTAAAGATACATAATTTACCGATCCCTCAAGATTAAAAACGAGATTACATTTTATACATTAATTAATGTGCTTTTTTCTCAATACTAAAAGCCAAAGCTATTACCTACATATTCTCTATAACATCAATTTTAATTAATATAGGCGGTTAGGCCTTGGGCGGGCAAAAGCTCTTCGCGGCGTAAGTTCTGATGAACTCATGGACTGAAGGGCAGCGGAACTTCCGCTTTGGAGCGGGTCAGGACGACCCGCAGAAATTTAGCAGAGAGCTTTTGCCCGTTCAAGGCCGGGTTATACTTTCCAATTCTGTCCTACCATATCCCACCATGCTGCTATTCTCCCATTTCATTCATAACCGACAGGCAAATCTTATAAAAGCAAGTCTGGCATAATTTATGCTCTTGTATCCTTTATTAACTGCAAACCATCGTCTTCACATGAAAAAAGAGACAGCTTATGAAACCTTACGGCAGGAAAGTTAAAAAGCAGGTTGGAGATATACTTGAGAACTGCACCAGAACAGAAGCATTGAACCGCCTGGAGTTGATTCCCGACGAGCAATTGACCGGACACCTGTTCTCTTATTTTTATAATAT
>JAKSAU010000112.1 GCA_022361535.1 Desulfobacterales bacterium | reverse complement strand
CAGACCGGGGGCCAGTGCCGGGCCTCCAATTATCTGTCCCTTATCAGAAAAGCAATGACAGGAGCAGGGTTTGACGATATTCCAATCATTTCTGTAGCTGCTTCACAGGTTGGGCTTGAACAGCCGGGATTTCACATCAACTGGTTAAAAAAACTGAGGATACTATTGGTGACCACCCTGTTTGCTGACAGTATCGCAAAAATGTACTATGCCTCTTCCTGCCGTGAGAAAACAAAAGGCATAAGCCAGAAAATAAGACAGTATTATATGAAAGAGGTACGCCGTTTAATTATTTCAGGAAAGCCTTCCCCGATCATATCGCTCCTTGACAGAGCGATTAATGATTTCAATGAAATTGCTGTGCACAAAAAAGAAATGCCCAAAATGGCGATCGTGGGAGAAATCTATGTAAAATACAATTATTTTGCAAATCAGAATCTTGCCCACTGGATTGCCAAACAAGGGGTTGAACCTGTAATTCCCCCTATTGTTGATTATTTCATCCAAGATCTTGTCAATTACAAAGAGAATATCAAGGCAAATGTCCGCAGAAGGAAGCTTAACGATATTATCGGTATTGGTATTGAACGCTTAATCATGGGGTATCACACACAGTTTAATGAATTATTTTCAAAATTCAAATATGGCCTGCCGTTTGATGATATCCGCGAAGTGGCTAAAAAAGCCTCAAAAGTTTTGAACCTGACCCACCAATTTGGAGAGGGATGGCTTGTGCCTGGAGAAATTGCCATGTTTGCAGAAAGAGGCATTAATCATGTTATCAGCCTTCAGCCCTTTGGCTGCATTGCCAATCATATCATTTCCAAAGGCGTAGAAAACAAACTTAAATCTGCTTATCCTGAAACAACTATTTATTCCCTGGATTTTGATGCAGGTACAAGCGAGGCAAACCTTCGAAATCGCCTCCACTTTATGATCGAGAATATGTAAGAAAAAGCCGTCTCAAAAAAACAATCGTCTCGACTTAATCCTTTTTCACGATTAAAAATCAAAACAATCAAAATTAAACATTCAGGGTGCGTTTCTTGCTGTATTAATACGACAAGTAGTACCTGATGCTTCAAAAGATCAGTTTCCGGCAGTTTTTGATGTTGCTTTAGAAATTGTTGGCGACATTTCCCCATCTCAATGTCCATTTTCAACTGTTTTAACCAGGTATCACCAATGACCCATATTAAACAAGGAGGTAGTCATGGAATTGCACACCTGGGAATCTGCATTTAATGCCATTGATGATTGGATCAGCATCATTGACACAAATTTCATCATCCAAAAATCAAACACTAAGATTAAAACATTTTGCAGCAAATCAGCTGGTGACGCTATAGGAAATCACTGCCATATGCTTCTTCATAAAACCGGACACCCTGTGCCCAACTGCCCGCTTTCCCGCATGATGATTTCGGGAAAAAGAGAAACACAAAGCTTTGGACTGGACACAAATCAACATATTCAGGTCACCGTCACCCCCATTCGTGACAAAAGAGCCCAATTGCTCGGAGCCATTCACGTAGTCAGACAAATTCCTATGGCCCAACAAATGGTCATACGAGAAAAAATTGAAATCAAAGACCAAAGACAGGTCATCCCCATCTGTTCTACATGTAAGAAGGTAAGAGACAAGAAAGGCAGGTGGCAGTGTATTGAATCTTATCTTGAACACCGAGCATGTGTTTCCTTCAGTCATGGAATATGCCCGGAATGTATGGATAGGGTTTACGGCCATTCTCCCTGGTATCGGTTAATGAAAAAAAGCAAAGACGGAGAAGATACCGGCAAGCACTGATCTTGATATTTGATTTTCATATAATGTAAATTAACTATAAGCGCTCTCTAAAGAAACTTATAAAGACTTCAGGCCCAAGGTCATCACAATCCCTTATAGGACCACCCCAAATTTTGGAACCGCTTTCCTCAAAAGTCGCACCTGGTTAATCCAAATTTTAAGGAAAAATTTTCCTATATTTTCCTTGATTTCCAATTCCTAAAGTTTTATGGTGGCAAAATTCTTGGTATTTGTGTTCATTCAATTTCATCAAAAACGTTCATTAAACTTCAAAGGTTCAAGACTTCAGGGGGCAATCGTGCAGACAAAAATCATTTCTTTACTGGCATTTATCTTTTTATTGGCTTTCTCCTCATTGGCTAATGCTGAAATCGTGTATGGCCCTGAATCTTTTTCCGCAACTGAAAAAAATTGGTTTTCCAAGCAGTATCATCATTTCTCTTCGCAGCGTATCCAGCTTCAAGCACCTGTAAAAAAGGGTAAAATCATTATCCGCAAGCAAACTGAGGAAAAAATAAAAAGAGGATTTGTGGTGTTCAATCATAAGTTTTTCCCTTTGAAACGATTGATTGCGGGCAATGAATCTTTATTTGAAGCCAAAGTAAAACTGAAAAAATCAAACCGCCTGTTTGTTTACTTTACAGGAGAGAAGAATGCGTCAATAACCATAGAATTAAACGATGGAGATACAGCTGCCGAACCTGAAGTAATTAATTTTTCAGCTGTCCCGGACACCATTGATTTAGGCCAGAGTATCGAATTGCAATGGGAGACAGAAAATGCAGATACGGTGTCCATTGACAATGGTATCGGAACGGTCAACACCAACGGTTCTCTGTCTGTTTCACCCACTGAATCAACAACATATACGCTAACGGCTGAAGGACAGGGAGGAACAGCGTCTGCCCAGATTTCCATTACTGTTAACATTCCGCCGCCAGTCGTGAGCATTTCGGTGAATCCGACTTTAATCGCTCAGGGAGAAAGCACCACCCTTTCATGGACATCTGAAAACGCGGAATCCTGTTCAATCGAACCGGATATCGGAACGGTTGATATCAACGGCTCCCTTGAAATTACACCGCAGACAACATCCACCTATACCGCTACGGTTACGGGAGCCGGAGGCACCGCATCTGCCACCGCTACGGTTTCTGTCACAGAAAAGCCTATGGTCTCCATTTCTGCAGCTCCGGCAACCATTAGTTCAGGAGAATCAACTGTTCTTACCTGGAGTTCGACAAATATTGATTCGGTCTACATTGACAACGGTATCGGATCGGTGGATGTAACCGGCTCACAAACAGTCACACCGGAAACCACCACAACCTATACCCTTAGCGGCACCGGATCAACCGGCACTGTAAATACAACGGTTACGGTTTATGTACACGGCAGCACTTCTGACCAGCCAGAAGGCACTTTTGGTGAACAGTACAACGACATCATTCCCCAGGATGCCACCATCGCATCCTACGATGAGAAACGTTTTTCTATTATCACCGGCAGTGTTGAAGATATATCCGGAAATCCTATCAGTGATATATCCATCACCATTCACGATCACCCCGATTATGGGACAGCTTTCACCGATGACAACGGCACCTTTACCATCCCGGTTGAAGGCGGCAGCTACCTGACGGTGATCTACACAAAATCCGGTTACATCACGGCTCACCGTAAGATCGATGTCGGATGGAACGGCTATGCCATCACCGATACCGTCCAGTTACTGACTGTGGACACCGCTGAAACCGATGTTGTTTTTGACGGCAACGCCGATACCGTCATCACCCATACGGCCACCGAGGTCACGGATGAATTCGGCAGCCGCACTGCCACCATGGTCTTCTCCGGAGACAACCAGGCCTACCTCCAGGATGAAGACGGTAACGATGTCCAGCAGCTCAATGCCATCACTGTGCGGGCAACAGAGTTTACCACCCAGGATTCCATGCCATCAGTATTGCCGGCCAATTCAGCCTATACCTATTGCACGGAACTCCAGGCTGACGGTGCCGACCGGATTCGTTTTGAAAAGGCCGTAACGGTCTGGGTAGACAATTTCCTTGGCTTCGACGTGGGTTCCGCCGTTCCCGTGGGTTACTATGACCGGGACAAGGGCCAGTGGATTCCCTCGGACAACGGCACCGTTGTCCGCTTGCTGGACACTGACAATGACGGTACCATTGACGCCCTTGACGCCACAGGCGATGATGCTGCCGATGACCTTGACGGCGACGGCAGCTATGCAGATGAAGTCTCCGGCCTCACCGACACTACCCGCTATCAGCCGGACAGCACCTTCTGGAAATTCCAGGTCCTTCACTTTACCCCCTGGGACTGCAACTGGCCCTATGGCCCTCCAGGTGATGCGATTGCCCCGAATGGTGAACAGCCAACAACAGACGGGGATTGTGAAGACGAGAACTGCACCAAGTCGAATTCATACGTGGAGCATAAAAAACGGGCTTTCCATGAAGATATCCCGATTCCAGGAACAGGCCTCACACTGCACTACGCCTCTGACAGGACAGAAGGATACAACCATACGGTTATAGTTCCGGCAAGCGGGGATACAGTCCCGGACTCCCTTGAATCCATCATCGTAAAACTGGAAGTCGCTGGCAGAACCTTTTCAGAAGAACTCCCCGCCGAAGCCAACCAGAGCGCCGAGTTTACCTGGGACGGCCTGGACCACCTGGGTAAACGGGTTGAAGGAGAAATTACCGGTAATATCAGTATTGGCTTTGTTTACGGAGCGGTATATTACAGTCCGGGGACTAGCTTTAATCAGTCCTTTGCCCAGGCAGGCAGCGTAATTACACGTATTAGAGCACGTCAGGAAGTGACTTCCTGGAAATATTCTAAATTAACTTTTGCTTCCAAAGTAGATGTAAATTTTGGCTACGGTAATGGCTGGACCCTTTCAAATCACCACCGGTTGATTCAGGAAGATGTTCTCTATAGGGGGAACGGTACAACCAAATTATCTTCGGTTCGCGGGCTTGATATGATCACTACTGTGGCAGGTACGGGCAGCTATGGCGATTCGGGCGATAATGGCCCGGCAACAGAGGCCGGGTTGCGTTACCCAACGGGTGTTGCTTTTGATGCCTCGGGAAATATGTATATTGCTGACTATTATAAAAATGTAATCCGAAAAGTAGACACCAGCGGGATTATTACCACTGTGGCGGGTATGGGGTACTCTGGCCATTTGGGTGATAATGGCCCGGCAACAGAGGCCAGGTTAAGTTATCCGAAGGGTATTGCTTTAGATGCCCCAGGCAATATGTATATTGCTGACCAAAATAATCACGTAATCCGAAAAGTAGACACCAGCGGGATTATTACCACAGTGGCAGGTACAGGCGACGACGGCTATTCGGGCGATAATGGCCAGGCAACAGAGGCTGAGTTAGATAAACCAACTGGTGTTATTTTTGATGCCTCGGGAAAT
>JAKSAU010001053.1 GCA_022361535.1 Desulfobacterales bacterium | reverse complement strand
CCTCTACCGCCGGACGCGCAAAGAAATGCCGGCGTGGGAAGAGGAAATATGTGCAGCAGAAGATGAAGGTACAAAGATTACCTATCTTGCCGCACCCCAGGAACTTCTGGAAAAAGACGGCAAGGTCTGTGCAGTCCGCGTAATAAAAATGGAACTGGGCGAGCCTGATGCCTCTGGCAGACGGCGGCCGGTACCTGTACCGGGCAGCGAATACGACATTGAGATCGATCAGCTTATCCCTGCAATCGGCCAGCGGCCTGATGTGTCTGCGTTAGAAGAGTTGGCTGATATCAAGATCACAAGATGGGATACCACAGAAGTTAATCCTGTTACCTTAGAAACTGACCGCGCGGGCGTATTTGCAGGCGGCGATCTGCAGACAGGTCCAGGTGTGGCTATTTCTGCAATCGCAGCAGGTATGGAAGCCGCAGAGTCTATTACCCGGTATCTGACGGGCAAGGATATGGAAGAAGGAAGAGCGCTTCCTGTGGTGGAAACACCTGAATACCGGCCTGTGGATGAACGTTGGCCCATTGAAAACCGCTACAAGATGCCGGAACTGCCTGTGGCAGAACGGGCCGGAAATTTCGATGAGGTCGAGCTTGGGTATGCGGTTGAAGAAGGGCAAAAGGAAGCTGCCCGCTGTATCAACTGCGGATTCTGTTCCGAATGTATGCAGTGTGTGGATGCCTGTCTTGCAAATGCTGTGGACCACAGTATGCTTGGCAAAACCCATGAGATAAATGTAGGTGCTATCATCATGGCGCCTGGGTTCTCTCCCTTTGAACCTGAGAAACTGGTGACCTACTGCTACGGTCACAGTCCCAATATCATGACCTCTTTAGAGTTTGAGCGGGTGCTGTCGGCATCCGGTCCCTATGCCGGTCATCTTGTACGGCCCTCCGATAATGAAGAGCCTAAAAAGATCGCCTGGTTGCAGTGTGTGGGCTCAAGGGACATTAACAAAGGAGACCATGCCTATTGCTCCGGGGTCTGCTGCATGTATGCCAACAAACAGGCTGTCATTGCCAAAGAGCATGCAGACTACGACCTGGACTGCGCCATATTCTTTATGGATATGAGAACCCATGGCAAGGAGTTTGATAAATACAATATACGGGCCCAGGACGACAACGGGGTGCGTCTTGTCAGATCCAGAATCCATTCGGTCTTCCCTGAACCGGGAGACAAGTACCGCCTGGTTTACTCGTCAGAGGCGGGCAAGAATGTGGAAGAAATCTTTGACATGGTCGTTCTCTCCATTGGTCTTGCGCCTAACAAGGATTCGATTGCCCTGGCAGAAAAAATGGGTATCGATCTGAACAGCCACGGCTTTGCAGATACAAACAATCTCACACCTGTGACGACCAGCCGCAAAGGCATCTATGTCTGCGGTACTTTCCAGGAACCCAAGGATATCCCGGGTTCTGTCATGGAAGCTTCGGCTGCAGCAGCCACGGCAGTCATGAATATGAAAGATGCCCGCTGGTCACAGACAAGAACTAAGGAGCTGCCGCCGGAAAGGGATTTTACCGGCATGGCCCCAAGGATAGGTGTGTTTGTCTGCAACTGCGGTATCAATATCGGCGGTGTGGCAGATGTCCCGGCAGTAAGAGATTATGCCAAGACACTGCCTTACGTGGTACACGTAGAAGACAACCTGTTTACCTGCTCCCAGGATTCCCAGGATCATATGAAAGATATCATCCAGGAACATGATATTAACAGGGTTGTGGTGGCATCCTGCTCACCCAGAACCCATGAGCCCTTGTTCCAGGAAACCATAAGGGATGCAGGCTTGAATAAGTATCTTTTTGAAATGGCCAATATCCGTGACCAGAATACCTGGGTTCATATGAATGAACCGGAAAAAGCCACAAATAAGGCCAAGGACCTTGTCCGCATGGCGATTGCCAAAGCAGCCTTCGTTGAGCCGTTGCACCAGGTGGATCTGCCCATTAAAAAGAGCGTACTGG
>JAKSAU010000857.1 GCA_022361535.1 Desulfobacterales bacterium | reverse complement strand
TTTTATTGCACCTGATACATCATATCCACCATGGCGGACGCGAAGTTTGCCGGGATCACAATCAAATGGGATACCGGTCAATACCGGCTCTTCCTTTAAAAAATCAAAAATCCTGGCCTCAGCCTGATCCTGGGTCATGTTTTTCACCCCAAAGGGATTGGGGTCTTCACCTTCCAAAAAGTGGCCTGAAGACGTAAAAAGGGTCAGCTTCAACTCTGACAAAGGGGCTGGCAGCGGAGTAAAGGGGCCTTCATCATAGTCAAATCCAGATTTTAAATGTGCCTTGTATCCTTGAGTCTGCCCTTCTGCAAGGCAGGACTTAAGGTCGCTTACATCTTGTGTGTCGATTGCTGTGACAACTTGTTTAAAAAGATCTTGAAAAAAAAGGCCTGCTGCTTCATCGGTTAAGTCAGCCAAGAATTTAAAGGAAAGATTTGATCTTTCGCCGTAGAAAAAAGATTTTCGAAAATCTTCAAAGCTCTCTTTTTCTATGTCTTCTTTGGTCATGGGCTGCCTCCTTAAAAAAATTGAATATCGTCGGCGGCACCCAGCCGATATTTTACATATTGTGTAGCATCAGGGCTGGCGCCTTAGAAAGCTATCCAGTGCCTCAATCAGAATATTGGACAGGCTGGTGTTTTTTTCTTCTGCCAGTTTCTGGATCCGAGCTGCCATTTCACAGGGCAATTCTATGGTCATGCTCTGTTTTTCAGGATCAGCACATTCTGCAAAAAGGTCTTTATCTTTCATCACTGGCCTTTCATATTGTTTTTGCGTTCTTTTCTTTGTTCATCCGTTCTATGCTGAGAATCGCATGTTTTTTCACATTTGAAATATGCTTGCCCAGCACTTCTTGTGCCCCTTCAAGATTACCCGCAGCAATATAATCGTACAATTGAACGTGTTCGGCATCAACCGTATCCATGGGAGTGACAAACAAGATATTGCCCCTGTATTTCAGATAGAGCAGATCAAAAAGATATTTTAGAGAGGCTATCCGGATCTGGTTGCCTGACAACTCTGCCAGGGTCAGATGGAACTCCATATCTTTTAGTAGACGATCTTTTAAAAAAATATCCCGGACCGCATCTAAATGGCTGTCCAGGGCTTTTTTCAAGCGCTTTAGCTTTGTCTTGTTCATGGCAGCAATGGTGGCCGGCAAAAGAGATACCTCGATCAGTTCCCTGAAGTCATATATTTCCGTAATCTCTTCAAGGCTGATGTTTTCCGTATAATATCCTCTATTTGGCTCGTGGCGGACCAGACCCTGGAACTCGAGACGCTTTAACGCCTGGATCACCGGGGTGGTACTCATGTTCAATCTTTTGGCCAGATCCCCATAGGAAATTTTCTGTCCCGGGATGATTTCGTTAAGGAAAAACATCCGACGGATGCCCATGTAAGCTTCTTGCGTAAAGTCTTCTTTTGTTTTTTTCTTTTTAGCTCCCATGACGCCCATCAATATACCAACAATGGTATAAAATCAATGAAATTCCATTAAATCACATGAGATTTGACCCTAAAAAAACAATTGAATTTCATTCGCTTACGCCTTGACAAACAATGGTTTTACCGATAAAGAGACTAAATATTTGATTAAATTTTTGATTAAATATTTATAAGGTTAAACAATTACATCTGCAAGGAGTAAAGAATGGCATTAGCATTCATGGAAGGCAACGAAGCCGTCGCCAGGGGGGCCATGGCAGCGGGTTGCAACTTTTTTGCCGGCTATCCCATCACCCCGGCCACCACTATATTCAACAATATGCTCAAAATGCTCCCCCCAAAAGGAGGGGTCTGTGTCCAGGGAGAAGATGAAATTGCTTCCATGGGATACTGCATTGGCGCTGCCATGGCCGGAAAAAAGGTACTTACTGCCACATCCGGACCAGGCATCAGCCTCTATTCCGAACATATATCCTTTGCCATCGGTAGTGAGATCCCAATGGTTATAGCTGATGTCCAGCGTCTTGGGCCATCCACCGGGTCAGCCACAAGGGGTGCGGATTCAGATATTCAGTTCCTGCGCTGGGGCTCTACTTCAGGAGTGCCGGTCATTGTTCTGGCTCCCAAGGATGTAAGTGACTGCTATACACTTACCTACCAGGCATTTAACTATGCCGAGCAATTCCGTTGTCCGGTTTTTATCGCCTCCAACAAAGAGATCGGTATGACCAAAGAAAGCTTTGATATGGACAATTGTATTCTGCCTGAAAAGATCGAAAGAACCATGTTTGAAGGCGATGGCTTTCTTCCTTTTGAAGCGCAGTCCGAAAAGGCCCCGCCCTTTTTACCCATAGGCGGTAAAACCTTGGTCCGCCAGACCTCATCTACCCACGGGCCTGACGGTTATATTACCATTGATCCCAATACTATTGCCGCCTGTCAGGACCGGTTGAGAAATAAAATTCACTCCTGTCGCAATGAGATAGCCCTGTATGAAGAAAACCTGGTGCCGGAAACGGATACCCTGGTTATCTCCTACGGTATTACCTCAAGGGCAGTTGAAGATGCAGCAAGTGCCATGGCTAAGAAAGGGAAACCTGTCTCCACACTGTCATTGAAAACAGTTTGGCCGGTTCCTGAAAAAGTAATCCTGGAAGCAGCACAAAGATTTAGCCGTATCCTTGTTGTAGAAATGAACCTTGGCCAGTATGTCAATGAAATCAGACGACTTCTGGCTGGTAAAAAAATCGACTTTTACGGACAAATGAACGGAGTATTGATTCCGCCGGCAAATATCATGGAGGCCATTGAAAATGAATAGTTTTTTAAATCAAAACCGCCCACCTGTATTCTGCCCGGGATGTACCCACGAACGCATCACTAAAAGTTTGGATAAAACCCTGGTGGACATGGGGCTTGAAGCTGACAAAACAGTTATTGTCACTGACATTGGCTGTTCCGGGCTTTTTGACACCTTTTTTAATGTACATGCCCTTCACGGCGTTCATGGCCGCGCCTTGACCTACGGGGCAGGCCTTAAACTGGCTGACCCGTCCTTGAATGTGATCGTCACCATGGGAGACGGCGGCCTTGGTATCGGGGGAGCTCATGTTCTTGCCGCCTGCCGTAAGAACCTGGATATGACTTTGATTATCCTGAATAATTTCAACTTCGGCATGACCGGCGGCCAATACTCTGCCACCACACCGACTGATGCAGTTGTAGGATCGGAATTTCTCAACCAGGCTGAGATCCCTGTTGACATCTGCCGGGTCGCCAAAGCTGCCGGAGCCACCTACATTTCAAAATATTCCGGCCATGATCCCAAGCTGTCCGAGGAATTTACCCGGGCCATTACTCATAAGGGTTTTTCAGTGGTTGAAACCCTTGGTATGTGTACCGGCCGGTATACCAAGCGAAACCGTCTGACCCCCAAGGCCATTGATGAGATGATTGAAAATGCACCTGCCGGACAAGGCGGACCTGTAGAAGAAAATTTACGGCCTGAATATGGGGAAAGATACCGTGCCCTGGCTAAAGAAAAGGGTAACTTCCCCGAACCATTGATCATTGAAAAGACCTTTGAACTAAAAGACTCAAAGCGCCGTGAAGTCGTTATTTTAGGATCTGCGGGCATGCGTATTGTCACAGCCGGAGATATTGTCTGTCACGCAGGCATTTCAGCAGGTCTTAATGCCTCTATTAAAAATGACTATAACATCACGGTTTTAAGAGGCCAGTCTGTATCTGAAATCCTTCTGACACCGGAAAAAATAGGTTATACCGGGCTTGAGTCCCCTGCAGTGGTCCTGGCCTTAAGCGAGGAAGGCGTAGCTCGCCGGCAAAAGATATTTGCCAATTTAAGCCCTGATGCATTCATTCTCAAAGAAAAAAGTGTAGACATACCCCAGACGCCTGCCCAGGTTCAAGAAATTGATTTTAAAGCGCTGAAAATCCGTAAAACCGACTGGGCACTTGCATCCCTTGGCGTTCTTGCCAAAAAAGAACTGATTTTAAACCGGGACATGCTGGTTGCAGCATTAGAATCCCGCTTTAACGACAAAGTATTTTCCCTGGCCATGGAAACCATTGATAAAGTGTCCTAAACTTGATTTTATTGCAGCCCGGAAATCCGGGCTGCAACCCTTCCTCCCTCTTATCAATGTCAATCTTTACCCGTATAGGTCATCTATGGTTATAATTTCATATTATAGTTGACTTGCATCTAACCTATCCATAATAAAATGCCCATAAAATCTATTAGAGGAGCAGAACTCTATGGGCAAAAACGTATCCGCATCTACGTACAGTTCCGGGCTGGTTACCGGAAAAATCCCCTTTGGACTCAGACAGGAAACGTTGGTATCGATCAATCAAGATCGTTTGAAGCCGGGTGGGAATTTCCTTGTTGATCGGGCAATTGACGTTTGTAGTTTCACTTGTAATGATCTTGTTCTTGATATTGGCTGCGGTAACGGTATGGCTTTGGCCTACTTCAAAGACATATGCGGCATCCAGGCGATCGGTATTGATCCGGATCCGGATATGCTTAAACGGGCTTGCAGTAAATTAAAATCAGCCAAGTCTTCCAAGCTTATCCAGGCGAAACTGCCTTACCTGCCCTTAAAGCCTGGAATTGCCAACGGCATACTTTGTGAATCTGTTCTAAATATTTCCAATGACCCGGCATCCTGGCTGGCCGAATGCTGCCGACTGTTGAAAAAAAATGGAAAGCTGGTCATCATAGACAGTTATATAAGAAAGTGGTTACCTGATGAGCATGAAAAAGGGAAAATAAAACCCTGTAAATCAGGAACAGTCTCAATGATGAAAATGCTCATGCGCGTTGAAAAGGCCGGATTTCAGATTGACCTGATAGAAGACCATAGCCGGCTTCTCAATCAACTTGGACCACCTGCAAGAGACAGAAAGGAAGGCCTTACTATGATCATTGCAGGGAAATACAGATAAAGGATTGAAAAAGGAAGATTTGGAGAGGGAACCAAAAGGGAGCATTCATACCTTTAAAACAAACTAACCATATAACACTTGCAACTATTAAATATCATCACGAGCCGTTTTTCGTCATAAAATTTAAATATAAGCAACAGCCTTGTGCTTTCTTACTATCGGCTTTTTTCTTTTTAAACCACTTCCTTTGGCATAATAGTTGAGTTTATTGTCTGGAAACTTTATCACCTTGTGATTGCTAAAGGAGTGACTTTGAATATGCGTTTTAGAACTATTTTTATTATTCTTGCCGCCTTCCATATTTTTTTCCAGACTGTTATCCCCAATGCGTTTGGCGCATCATCACAGCCTTCTGTTATCAAAGGCGTGGTCAAGTCAGGAGATACGGCATCTACGTTACTCAACGACTACCTTGGCCTGAAAACGATTTACCAGATTTCCCGCCAGAGTATGGATACCTACCCCTTGCCTAAAATCAGGGTCGGCCACTCCTATCGCCTGTTCATAGAACAGGACAAACTGGCAAAGTTTGAATATGAAATCGACGAAGAAGATAAACTGGTAATCCGGTCAACAAAGGAAGGGTTTTCCATTACAAAAGAACCCATTTTTTATGATATCAAACTTGAAACCGTATCAGCAACCATTAACTACTCTTTATTTGAAGCGGTCAGACAGGCTGGTGAGAGAAATCGTCTTGCAATAAAACTTGCAGATATATTTGCCTGGGATATTGATTTTTTAAGAGATATCAGGCCCCAGGATAAATTTCAGGTGCTGGTCGAAAAAAGATACCGGGATGGTAAATTTGCAGGTTACGGCCAGGTCAAGGCTGCAATGTTCATCAACCAGGGTGTAATGTTCAAAGCCTTTTTACACAAAGACAGCAAAGGCCGTCTTAAATACTACGATGGAACCGGCAACTCATTGGAAAAAGCTTTTTTAAAGGCACCACTGGCATTTTCACGAATCTCTTCCAAATTCACAAAAAAACGGTTCCATCCTATTTTAAAAAGATACCGGGCACATCCGGGAATCGACTATGCCGCCCCCACAGGTACTCCTATTAAGGCCGTAGGAGACGGTGTGATCACGCAAATCGGCTATTCAAAAACCATGGGCAATTACGTTGTTGTCCGTCACTTTCAAGGGTATGAAACCAGGTATTATCATATGAGCAAATTTGCAAAACATATGAAAAGAAACAAAAAAATCGTTCAAGGCAAGGTTATCGGATATGTGGGAATGACAGGCTTGGCCACAGGTCCCCACCTGTGTTTCAGGATGAAAAAAAATGGAAAACCGGTTAACCCATTGGGCCACCAGTGCCCTTCTGCAGATCCGGTTCCTTCTCATGAACTGGAGAGTTTTCTGGCAAAAACCCGGGCACTGTTTACCAGGATGCTTATGGCCCGCACCACTATTGCTGCGAAAAAACCGTCGGTATAAATACACTTTTTAATCAGGATAAATCAATACGATCAATGGCTTTAAATATTTCATCTAAATCCGGGTACACGAAGATGGAGGACATTTGATAAGAGAACTGTGTTACTTAACAAGTTTCTATCAGGTTTATGCTTTCGTGTATGTATACCCTTATTTAAAAAATCCAATCCATTTTTTGACATAAAGTGCAGGTATTCATCTTATGGGTGCTCAGCTGCCATTTTAGCAAGTTTTCGGGCCCGGGCATGGATGCCTTGGGTAATCTGTTTTTCTTGCACTTCCTCCAATTCACTCTCCACCCAGATGAACCTGAACCGTTTTTCCTTTGCATAGGTATAGACATTAAGTGCAGATTCATTTAACCCCTTTCGGATGTAAAAATTCAGTCTTAGACACTGATCAGATACTTTCTCATTGGTAAACCAGTCGGTTTTAATTCTGCCTGTATAGCCGCAAGGATCTGCTTCAATCAATGGCTTATCCCCAATGTATTCCATTGTTGCCTGCCATAAATACCGGTTTACCCGCCCCTCTGAACACTTAGACGGTATTTCACGGGATATGGTTGGCAGCTCAACAGTGTTTTCGTAAAACTCTTTAATTTCTACCCATATCCCTTTCCGCGGATACACACTAACTATCAACATCGCCAGCGGCAGGAAAACGGTCAGTAGCAAAAGGCCATAACGCACATAACGGCTGAGTGGAGCCAGCCATTTGGTAACACTCAAGGATTGAACTTGAGGCAGCTGAGTTTTAGGGAGCAATTGGACATTTAGCCCGCCATTGGGCTGAAAAACCGTTTTCAACCCAACCCACATTCGCTTCATGTCTTCTAACCATGCCGGTAGATTTCTGATTAGCCCATGTATTGCGGTTAAAAAAAGCCAGATGCTTCCCAGAAAAATGAAAGCAAAAATAATTAGATTATAGTCACCTGACAATTTGAAATAATTAGCAGGAGCCGCATAGATGAGCCTAAAGGCTTTAAACAAATCTTTAACATT
>JAKSAU010000139.1 GCA_022361535.1 Desulfobacterales bacterium | reverse complement strand
GCAGTTGCCATTGTTACCATTCATAAAAGTAAAGGACTTGAATATCCTATTGTGTTTTTGCCTTATCTGTGGGCCGGCACCCGCAGCATCGACAAGAGTGGCCCGGCTGTTTTTCATGACCCGTTAAACCAGGATGAACTTATCTTTGACCTGGGATCGGAAGACATTGACCGGGCAAGGGAGCTTATGGCCCTGGAGCAGGAAACCGAAGAAATGCGGTTGCTTTATGTGGCTTTGACCCGGGCATCAGCTATGTGCCGCATTTACTGGGGCGGATTTGCAGGAGCAGAACGATCAGCTTTGGGCAAGCTTTTGCATCCCTCTGGCTGCAAAGAAGATGCTGCCATGGCCCAGGATCTGGAAAAACTTTGTGACCAAGTACCGAGTTGTATCGAAGTTACGGTACCTGCTGCCGGCTATGCACAGGATAAGTTTTCACAATCTGATGAAATCTTGATCCAGCCTCTTGCACCAAGGGTTATGAAGCGAAAGGTTAAGTCAAATTGGCGTATCTCAAGCTATTCAGCCCTGATTTCAGGCCAGAATGTTCACTTTGAAGAGAATCAAACTCCTGAAAACTGGGAACCGGAGCCTCAAACCACGTTGCTGAATCAAACCGGTAGTGATGAACCGGTTCTACTGGAGACTTTTCCAAAAGGGGCCAGGGCAGGGGATTTTTTCCACGGGGTCTTAGAAGACATAGATTTTTCAGATCAAACAATGATTGAACCAGCAGTGATCCGAAACCTGGACAAGTTCGGCTTGACAGGAACAGGGTCAGACCACTTAGTTTGCGACGCACTCAGAGATATCATATCCTCGTCTTTAAATCCTGAGGATGGAACAGAATTTCGCTTGGAAGACATCACCCAAGAGAACAGGTTTACCGAACTTGAGTTCAGTTTTAGTTTGGATCAATTTAATTACAGGGAAATGGCAGGTTTGTTTGCAGGATTTAACGAAACCGCAGATTACGCAGCCCGTTTATCAGGGATGGATATACCGGTATTCAAAGGATTTCTAAAAGGATTTGTTGATCTTGTCGTCCGCCATGACAATAAATGGTATATCCTGGATTACAAGTCCAACTATCTGGGGCCTGAATACAAGGATTATCAAGGGCAGAATGTAAATGAAGCTATGGTGTCACATGATTATATCCTTCAATATCATTTGTATCTTGCCGCTTTAGACAGGTATCTTGCCCTTCGTTTGCCCGGCTATGATTACAATGTCCATTTTGGCGGTGTTTTTTATCTTTTCATAAGGGGAATGAAACCTGATTTGGATACAGGTATTTATTATCACAAGCCTTCAAGTATGTTTATGGATAAATTCCGTAAGATCCTTTGAGCCTTTATCTATTATAGGTTCTGATTTTCAATTCCTTTTTTCTTTGCATGATGAATAGTACAGAGTCGCAGTTTATATAAACTCTCAAAATAAATTTCCGATTGGCCCGGTGAACAAGCACACCCCATATACAAATACCGGCCCGTTTATTCTAAGAAGCGGCTGCCGAATTTTTTGTGAAAAATCCGCCTGATGCCGACTTCTTAGAATAAACGAACCTGAGGACTTAAACTGAATTCCCCCATTTGACGGCGCTACCGATAATTATCGACCTATATTATAAAGGAACATATTTTTGAGAGACGCTATAGAACAAACGCGTTTACTTGCTCAAACAATAATACCTTTATTTGAGGATGCTGCCGATAATTAATCTACCCGCAATGTAAGGGAAAATATTTTTAACAGCTAAGGATAGGATATTGTCTACGCGGGTTAGTACTCGTATTGCAGAAGATCAGATAACTGGCTGGCTTTAAGAGGGTGGCTGAAAAAAAAGCCTTGGGCCTCATCACAACCCATTTCTTTAAGCCATTTGTATTGAGTTTCTGTTTCAATTCCTTCTGCTATCACTGTCTTATCAAGACTGCGTCCCATGGCAACAATTGCCTTGATAATGACATCACTTTTGTTGCTTTCTGACATATCTGAAATAAAGGACTTATCTATTTTTATAGCATCCACAGGAAATGATGTCAGATATGACAGGGATGAGTATCCTGTGCCAAAATCATCAATAGCTATTTTTATCTTTCTCTCTTTTAGCTGGGTAAGAATTTCAACATTGGTATCGCTGTGCTGCATTAGGACATTTTCTGTAATTTCAATTTCAATCAACTCGGGGTCAATCCTGTGGGTTTGAATGATTTGATCTATGGTTGAAATGAGTTGCTGGCTGCCCAGTTTGAATCCTGACAGGTTTATGGCAATTTTCATGGGAGAATCCATCCGGTCCATCCATTTTTTGCTTTGCCTGCATGCTGTCTCTAACACCCAGCGGTTTATTTCTATAATAGTGTTGGATTCTTCGGCGATGGGGATAAATAATTCAGGGTAAAGTACACCCTGTTCAGGGTGATTCCAACGTATCAATGCTTCGGCACCGACTATTTTTTTATCCGACATCCTGACCTTAGGCTGGTAGACCAGATAGAATTCATCATTTTCAAGCGCCTTTTTCAGGTCCATGCCAATGGTATATCTATAGATGGTTTCAGTGTTCATGGTTTGTTTGAAAAACTGGTATCCGTTTCTCCCGTTTTTCTTTGCATCATACATGGCGGTATCAGCTTTCTTTAAAAGCTGTTCTGCCGAGTCCCCGTCATCAGGAAAAACACTGATCCCAATGCTGGTGCTGATGGAAACCTGATGGCCTTCAAGTGTGTGTGTCTTGGGGATTGAATCCAAAAGCCTTCGGGCAACAATTGCAGCAGAAGCAGGATTTTCCAAATCAGATAAGAGGATCGTGAACTCATCTCCTCCCAACCTTGCGATTAACGGCTGTGGTCCCAAAACATCTTGTTCTATTCTCATGGCTGAGTCATTTTTCCGAATAGAGACCTGAATGGTGTCAGCTACTTCTTTTAGCAGCAGATCCCCAATGTGGTGCCCAAGTGTATCATTAACCCGTTTAAAGTGATCCAGATCCAGAAAAAGCAAGGCAAAAGTTTTTCGGTTTCGAGCAGACTCCAGGATAGTCTGGTCAAGCCGGTCCATAAACAAAAGACGGTTTGCTAACCCAGTAAGGCTGTCTGAGAAGGCTAAAAACCTGATTTCGTCTTCCGCTTTTTTTAGCTGGGTTACATCCTGTACAATCCCCAGCATTTCGGTTGAAAGTCCGTTCTCATTATGAACAATCTCAGCCTTTTGTAAAATGTGTTTAAGAGTACCCTCCGGACATTCAATCCTGTAGTGGGTCGCAATAGATGTATGGGTTTCCACAGACTTTATAAATATGTTGTGTGCACGCTTTTTATCTTCAGGGACAACTGTTGAAAAAAAGGATTCAATAGACGGTTGGGCATAGTTGGGAATGCCAATAAGCTTGCAGGTCTCCTCAGAGCAATATAGTTTTCCTGTAGAAAAATCGAATTGCCAGTTGCCGATCAGAGCCAGCTCTTGGGTTTTTGCCAACCGGTTTCTGCTGGCATGAAGTTCTTTGAACGCCGCCCCGGCTTTAAGCATGTAATTTACCCTTTGGCCGAGCATTATCAGGTTAAGGGGTTTGGTGACAAAACCGTTTGCTCCTTTTTCAAATGCTTTACGAGTGGATTCAGTGTCGTCAAGGCCTGTGACCATAAGAATCTGGGTATATTTTCCTTGGGGAAGCTTTCTTATCTGTTCGCAGGCACCAAATCCATCCATATCCGGCATGAGAGCATCCATAAGAATGATATCGGGATTATCTGATATAAAGCAGTCCACTCCTTTGCATCCGGTGTCAGCTTCAACAACATCAAGGCCGGCGTTTTTAAGCGCCGCTGATATTGTCAGGCGTGTCGGTAGGTCGTCATCGACAACCAGCGCAAGTGGGCGCTTTCTTTCATGTTCAGAATATTCCATTATTCTAAATCAATCTCCAGTTTTAAAAATGCACGAACTTTTTCATACTCTATGGAAATCTGATGTATAAGTTCCGCCAAGTTTGTCAAATCGTCTGCTTTACAGGTCATTTCTGTCTTCTTGCATAATTCGGATAATCTCATAGCCCCTATGTTTGCGCTGGATGACTTCAATGTATGCGCAATGGTTTGAATCTCTTCGTTTTGCATAGATTCATAGGTTTCTTTTAGGGTTGAGATTGTTTGCAAGGACGTATCTAAAAAGGCCGAAATGATCTGCGTCAAAATGCATGGTTCATTTTCGATTTGAAGTGCTTTAATATTTTCGAGTACGGTTGTATCGACTACATTGCCTGTATCTTGACTGGCATAGTTTTCTTGTTTGGGGTCAAGCAGGAGCGGTGCAGGTTTTGTTTTGAGATCAAAGGAGTTGCTCCAGTACCCAAGAACGCGTTCGATGTCTTCAAATTTAAAAGGCTTTCCTAAATGGTCATCCATACCGGCGGCCAGGCATTTTTCCTTGTCCCCGGAAAGAGTATGTGCCGTTAAAGCGATGATGGGGGTTCTTTTATTGGTGCCTTTTTCAAGATCCCGTATTTGTTTTGACGCTTCATAGCCGTCCATCACAGGCATTTGGCAGTCCATCAGGATAATATCGGGGGTTGTGTCTTTAAAAAGTTTTACCGCTTGCTCACCGTTAGCGGCAAGACTGACTGTGCATCCAAGGAAGGTCAGCAATCCTTCGGTTACGTCCTGGTTAGTAATATTGTCCTCGGCAACAAGGACATGAAGGTTCATTGTATGGGATGATTGTTCAGTTTTAAGTTCGGAAGGACTTTGATTGATCTCTATTCTTTGATCGCAGGTTATTATGTTGATCAATGTCCGTTGCAGTTCAGTCTGCATGACAGGTTTGGTCAAAACAGCATTTGCGCCTTGAGGAACTGAAGCTGAAGCTTCCGATCTAAGACCCAGTGCGTCGAGCATCACAATCGGTACCTTCGGGTCTTTTTGCCTGATCCGGTTGCACAGCATCCACCCGTCCAATCCAGGCATGTTTACATCTATAAGGAATAAGTTATAAGGGCGGTTGGTCTCAATTGCGTTGTCAAACATTGACAGCGCATTTTCTCCGTTTTTGCAGGTTTCTGGCTTCAGTCCTGCGTTCCTGGCCTGCCGCGCCAAAAGTTCTCTGGTTAAATGATGGTCATCTACAATTAACAATTTTAGACCTTCAAGATCCTCTGGGAGAGTTAAAGGAAATTGGCCTGCCGGGACAGGCGCCGGGAATGTCGTTATTGTACAAGTGAATTTTGCACCTTCGCCCGGAGTACTCCGGCACTCAAGCCTGCCGTTCATCATTTCAGCCAATTCCCTGGAAATGGCAAGCCCAAGACCTGTTCCGCCATGCTTTCGGGTAGTGGATCCGTCAACCTGGGAAAATGGTCTAAATAACCTGTCCAGATTCTGTTTGGAAATACCGATACCTGTATCTGAAACAGTCAATGTGAGAGAAACGCTGCCATTCTCTTGTACCACACTCTCCGTGTGAATGATGACTTCCCCGGATTCGGTAAACTTGACGGCATTGCTCATCAGGTTGATCAGGATCTGCTTGATTCGGGTGGGGTCTCCCATGAGGTTGCACCGCGTACCAGGCTCTATATTCACTATCATTTCTATGCCTTTATCATGCGCATGTGGCGCAATCATCCTGCATGCTTCTTCCAATATGAGTTCAATGTCAAAGGCAATATTCTCCAGTTTCATTCTACCGGCTTCGATCTTGGAGAAATCAAGGATGTCATTGATAATCTGAAGCAGCGTTTCTCCTGAACTTTGCATGGTTTCGGCTATACGGGCTTGATCAGGCGAAAGAGGTGTAGCCACTAATAGCTCTGCCATTCCAAGTACACCGTTCATGGGGGTGCGGATCTCATGGCTCATATTGGCAAGGAACTGTGATTTGATACGGCTTGCCGCTTCAGCTTTTTCCTTGGCTTTCTCTAACGAGACAACCATTGCTTCAAGGTCTGCCTTAGCCTGGGACAAATCTTTTGTCCGCATCGAAACCATTGTTTCAAGACCTTCACTATATACTTTAAGCTCTTTGTCTCTGACTTGTATTTCTTCAAGCATGCGATTGAAATGGTCTACCAGGATTCCAGTTTCATCATTGCTTTGTTTTGCAACCCTGACATCATAGTTGTTCTGTTCAGATACAAGGCTCATCGAATTAATAACATCGAAAAGGGGGCCGGTAAAAACAGACTGCACCTTTGTGGCAATAAAAAGGATAATGACAAGCGTGATGAGGACAATACAAGCCATGAGCATATAATAGGTGAGCAGTCGTTTTTCCACTTGCTGCATATTGTCAACCAGGTGAATGGCACCTATCAGATTTCCTTTGTCCACAACAGGGTGGATCAGGTGATAATTCCCGGATACCACGTGGGACAACGTTTCAGTTCGCTTTAGCTCCTCAAGCATCTTAAAGCCGCTTGCGTAAAGCTCCTCCAGTTGATGGCTGACAGATGTGATGTCCACTTTTTCACGGTTGAAGCTGGAATAGATGTTGCCATTTTGATCATAAAGCAGTGCAAGAATGATATCCGGTTTTGCAGCCAATGACGCGAGATCCTCTTCAGCGGCCTGGGAATCGTTGAATACCAATGCTGCTGAACTGTTTAAGGCCACAAGGTGAGCCATATAGGTCAGTTCCCCTTTGAGGTCGTTCTGGGCTGTGAATTTTTCGTTGATACTCAATACAATTGAGATCATGAACAGGGCAAGCAATGACACAAAACCAAGTAAAAGAATGAGTTTTGTTCTAATTGATAAATGTCTTAAACTGAATTTTGGTGTCATGTATCTACTCCGAAATAACAGCCAGTTTCAACAGTCTGGAGCTGAGTTTTATATTTCGTTCTTTTGCAGTTTTGGGGCTTATTTCAAACTGGAGTTTGTCATTTTTAGAACGAAAGTTGATTATTCCCCCCTGGCTGATGAAATTATCGGTTTCACCGATTATCAAAACTGATCTGTTGTCAGTTTTGTCTATTAAGTTTCTAATAAACTGGGGATCGAAAGAACGGTCTATAAATAGAATATCACAGCTCTTGCAGCAATGATTCGCTTCAAATGCATTTGTACGTATTATTTTTGTACCGATTTTTTTTCCGTTCAATGCTTTAAAGTGTTTTTCCAATTTTGTGTTTGTCCTATAGCAAAGGCGGATTTGTGCTTCTCCGTCTTTGAAATGGTTTTCAGGCCATGTAGTGAATTTAATGAAATTAAAAACAAAAGCGGCTTTTACGGCATATTCCTCAGCAGCCCTGGCATTTGAGAAACTGCCACATATCATGATCACGACAAGGCCCCCAATTAATTGCCTGAAAGTGTGTGTTCGAAAAATGAATAAAAACAGATTCATATAGGCGGCCTTAAAAACGAATGGTCAGCTTAGCAAACAGGCTTCGTTCCACTTCTGTTACCTGGCTGAAAGCTTCCTGGGCAAATTCAACCCTGCTGTCATCCAGAAGATTCTGACCTATCAGATCAAGTTCCATATTGGGCCTAATTTTCCATCCAAATCGCATGTCCATTGTTAGATACGCATCTACTTCATACCAGCCAGTGTCTGAAAACATATATGTGGCGTCCATGTCGTCTACATAGCGGAACCACACATCAAACTCTAAAGACGAGCCAAAAGAAAATTGTCCCCTAAGTGAGGCTTGGTGCCTGGGAAAGCCTCCCACAGAGCCATCTTTAAAATCGTAGTCAAGGAAAGAATATGCAAGGTGCATTTTAAGATAATCAGTCACTGCGGTTGAGACAGCCGCTTCAATACCGTATGTCTGACCTGTTACGGTATTACCTATGACAAGATTTTGCTCTAAATATGTCCCCATGTTTTCAATGGGCTGGGATATAAATCCCCTGATTTTACGATAGTCATTATAAAAGGCTGTGAGATCCAATGAAAACTTGGGGGTTGGAATAAACCTGTAACCCAACTCATACGCCATTAATTCTTCGGATTCGAGATCCTCGCTGCCGCTGACGCTAATAAGGACGGGAAGAGGGCTGGTCGAAGGAAAAGAGGCATAATAATCAAAAGTGCCGTCATGTTCAGCTCTGGATGGTGTCCGTACCGCCCTTGATGCAGATCCCCAGAATTTATGTTCCTGGCTTGCCGACCACATGAGCCTGCCGCTGGGCTGGATTTCCGAGCCTGTATAATCGTTGTGCTCAAATTTGGATCCTAAAGTTAACTGAAGTTTCTCTGGAATAATGGATATCTCATCTTGAATAAAAGCAGAGTAAAGACTGTCATCACGTTCCAGGGGATCTACATCTGAAATGGAAGAGTTTACATAAGTATCGTCTGTATACCTGTAGCGTGCGCCCCAGACAATGTCCTGATTGCCGCCTAACGCAAATCGATGCTGGAAATCCAGGTCAAAATTATCCCTTTCTTCGTCAACTATATCTTCAGTTCGTTCATAACCGTCATAATAAACCTGCAAAGCAAATTCAGAGGTTGAGGAAAGTGTCCTTTGCCACCGGGCAAGAAGGTTGGCTCCTGAAGCATCTGTGTCTACCTGGGTTTGGACCATATACGGCGAAGTCGGTTGGGCAAGAAAAAGAGTTTGGTTGATATTTGATTCGTAAATATCTCCTATAATTGTAAGGTTGTCTTTATCTGTCAGAGTACTGTCAACTCTGATGCCTGAGCGGACAAGGTCCCAGTCGTCTTTTGCATCTTCTCCGTCAACATAAGAAAAACTGTCCCTGTCGTTGTATTTAACATATGCCCGCCAATGACTGCTTTCCCCGAATTTTCCTCCGTAGCGTGCTGAGCCAATCGCTTTTTCTACATTGCCAGTTGCAGCTGAGATTAATCCACCTTGGGTATCAGCCGCGGTTTTCGTAATAATATTGATGACCCCATTTACTGCGTTTGCACCCCATAGTGTGGCGCCCGGTCCCCGAATGACTTCTATTCGGTCAACATCTTCGAGCATCACATCGTTGACTTCCCAATACACCCCTGAAAAGGTTGGCGTATAAACACTTCGGCCGTCAATGAGTACAAGGAGTTGGGCGGAAAAACGCCCATTAAACCCGCGTGCGTTAACAGCCCATTTATTTGAGTCAAGGCGGGCCACATTCATACCCGGGACCATTCTAAGTGCTTCAGGAATGCTTGTAACTCCGGACCGTCTTAAATCATCGTTGGAGATAACAAAAACAGCAGCAGCACTGTCGGATAGATTCTGGCTCTTTTTTGCCACAGAAGTAACTTCAACATCCATGAGTTCTTCTATGCTCAATACGGTCAAGTCAACCGCATCTTCTGCAAAACAGCTTCCGGATAATGAAACAATTAAAAAGGCAATAAAGAACCATGACAAAGCGATGTAGGATCGTCCTTTGGCGTAAAAAATCATGAGACAGCTCCGAATAGGATAAATTGGTTTTTCCTTTAAAAACTAATTTTATAAAATATTCGTAATAGACAGCCCTGATTTGTTTCTTGTTTGAATAGAAAGCGGTTACAGGGATCTTGTATCTCTGATATCAGAGCATGTTTGTGATGGCAAGGTAAAAAAGTGAAATCCAGGTTGTGGCGATCAAATATTTCGCCACATTTGAAATGCCTGGCAATAGGGGGTTAGCGATTTCGCTTATAAAAATAGATGACAACTAAAAGTTTGGCTTTTTCGTCGCTTATGCTTTTGCCTACATGTGGGATAATAGAATCAAAATAAATATTATCTCCTTTGTTAAGAAGATAGACCTCATCCCCGTAATGAAATTCCAATTGCCCATCAATTACGTAAATGGATTCTTCACCTTCATG
>JAKSAU010000375.1 GCA_022361535.1 Desulfobacterales bacterium | reverse complement strand
CCAATACAGCACCTGAATAGAATCCTTTTACCGTTTTCTTATATTCTTTACCGTTGATATAATACAGAATATTATTGTCCTCTTCGGTTCCATTAATATTCAATTTGTCAGGATATCTATAAATTGAGAAGATATCATTGATGCCATCATTATTTAAATCAGCTGTGTAGTAATTCCTTTCGCGATTGATGTATTTGTACACATTTTTATAGACAGTCTCTTTAAGACTAACGTTATTTGCTTTGTGTTCAAGTGGTTTTTTTCTAGGTACTCCATGTTTTTTAGCCATTGCTTTTTTGAAATCCCAACTTCCACCTGCTGCATCGATATCTGCCTGTGTTGCCATTTGCAGGTATCTATAAGGGTCATCCTGGGTAACATAATACACTCCTTTTTGGTGTATCCTTTTGACAAACTGTTTACTGGTCCAATTGGCCGAGTGTACATCATCCCTTTTGTATAAAGTATCTTTGTAAGACCAGGGACTAACGGTAGCTAATTTGTGAGTTTTATCGTAGGACAAAACCGTTTTAGGAATTTTTTCTTTGTTGGGGCCAATTTGACGGTTTACAGTATTTAAATAAGAATACCTGTCTTTTTTGAAGTATTCAAAATAATATGTGCTTAGTAAGTTATCGCCTGTATAAGCTTGTATTTTTTCGATTAATACCTTATTATTCACTTCTTGTCCATGCAGATACTTGACTTCCGCTTGACTATTAGCTTGGTACATAAATTTTACGCTATATACAGGTGACTGAATTGCATTAGTGTTAGCAGCATATTCAATTTTATCTGGTAACAATAAATATTTGCTGCTTCCCGCGGCCTTATAGGTATAGGTGCAGTAGTTGCCGTGAACATCTTCTGTTCGTTTGAGGTACCACATCAAAACGTAACCATTCGAGTTTTTAAACTTAGAATCGGTACTGGTGCCATAATACATTTTAGTGCCATTGGCATTTTCTACAACAAAGTAATTATCCGATCCGGATTTGTGGTAAGTTATGGATGTGTAATTTTTGTTTTGTGTCATAAATTTGGCGCCATCTTTAAGATATAGATTATTGTCGCCAATTCTTATTAAACGTTGTCCATCCAGCATTAAACGATTACCTTTATTGGCAGCCTCTTTTTCGACAGCCACAACTGGTGCAATGTTACCATCAGAAAATAAATTTTGGGAGGTAACGGCAATATATGAAACGCCGTTTAATGACCAACCCATGCCAGCCAAACCTTCATTAGCGCTGCTGTTGTAAGAAAGCGAAATTGATGGTTGAATACCATTGATACCTTGGGGTATTTCAATTGGAATATTATAGGTAGCACTTCCAAAGGAAGACACTCCAAATTCACCTTTAATCGAACCAACATTTTTTGACTTTTCTTTCAATATACCAGT
>JAKSAU010001059.1 GCA_022361535.1 Desulfobacterales bacterium | reverse complement strand
GAGCTTTGCAGACCACAGCCGACGGCTCAACGAACGCGTGCGCCAGGAAGCACTCGAGGTTGCCAAGAGCCTGAACGACATAGGCGTCACGCCTGTGTTCATGAAAGGCGGCGCCCATCTGTTGTCGGGTCTCTATCGGGACATGGCCCAGCGCCAGATGGCCGATCTCGATATCCTGGTTCCGGCCGACCGCATCGACGACAGCGTAACGGCGCTGGCCGCCCGGGGCATCACCCCGTTCAACGACTATGAGCATCCACGATCGCACCACCATCGGCCCCTCGGGCGTGCCGATCTTCCCGTACCAATCGAGCTCCATCGAGAGGTCTTGGCCTTTCCCTATGGGCGGATCCTAACGGCGGACGAGATGTTGACGTCCGCAATGCCCCTCGAGGTCGAGGAGACGCGGGTCGCCGTCCCCTCGCCCACCTGCGCAATGATTCACAGTATTGCTCACGCACAGCGTGGCGATCATGCCTGTCTCTTCGGACGTATCGACTTGCGCGGCCTGCTCGATATCGCGCTGATCGCGGAAGCCCACGGCGACGCGCTGGATTGGCACCGCATCGATCACTGCCTGATGCGAAAAGGCGGACGAACCGCCGTCAAATTCGGGCTTCGCTGCGCCCGTCAACTGCTTGGCGCCGACGTGCCCGAGACCGCTTCAACGGGGGCGGTATCATGGCTGCTCTACCGACGTGCGCTCTACCAAGCGGAGAATCCAAAGTTCCTAAGTCTCAGCGTGCGACTGCTGCAGCCATGGACGCTGCTGGTGCGCGAGCTTTCGGACTCCACCCTGAGACGGCGGCTGGTGCGCAACATGATCGATCCGGATTGGTGGAAACGTCACGTGGCTATGCTGGCTGGGCGCTAAAGCATCGTGTACTGATTTGGAATCAGCGCAGGATGCTTTCGCTCTTTGTTTGTCGCACCGTTTGACGCGGAATACCGGATCCACTTTTCCGCATGGTGCTTTAGAGCGCATCAATTTCGATCGCTGCGATCGCCCGTGTTGCGCGCCATCGCGTCGCGCCAACTCGCGGACTCGGCCGTCGATGCCTCAAGCATGTGCTCGGCCGCCGCCAAATCGGCCTCGATGATCGCTT
>JAKSAU010000956.1 GCA_022361535.1 Desulfobacterales bacterium | reverse complement strand
CCACTGAGCAGCGAAATCCAAATGCTCCAACCAGCGTTTATATAGTTCCGTACCTGGGGTGATGACTTGATTGAATCGTTCCTGGTCCATCTTCTTCTTGGTGCCATGCGCATAGCCACCCTCATCAAGCACCGCGAGTTCTGGATTAGTTTCATGCCAACTCACCGCGATGAGGCCACCCTTACGATACCAGTCTTTCGCAAACTTAAAGTACTGCTCTTTCTTGCGCGGCGACTTGTTGAAGCCCAGCAGATCGAATTCAACGACCGCTGGATACTTACCGGTCAGTTTTTTAACATGTTTTACTTCGTTATAGTCTTCGACTAAGTAAAGATGTTGGGCACTCAGGATCTGGCCCTTCGCTTTTATATCATAGATCGTCTTTAAAACACGTCGCACCTCAGCAGAGGCATGAGGATTGATGGGAACAGACGAGGTAATGGGTTTGGCAAAACAATCCATACTAGCAAAGAGAGAAAGCAATAGAATAACCAGAACGTGTTTTTGCATGACCGTCTTCATCGATTCACCTCTCAGTTTATTGATCCATGGTTGTTTGTACAGAACTTAAGCAATCTCCTGTCCGGGCAAGAAGGGAGGGACCGGACAATCCAAACCGTCGGCAATCACACGGAGGAGTTCGGCCTCTTTTAATTGAGCCTTGCCATCGGTGGCGATACAGACCACGCAGGCCTCGAGTACACGTTTTTTTATGGAGGGGCTGGCCAATGCTAGATTGTCGAGTGCTCGGTCGATGCGTTTGAGTTTGGTATCTTCTCGCGCTAATAAGGAAATATCCAACCGTAATAATTGCCGCGCCATATCACAAGCCTGAGCGGCCTGAGCGCGGTCCTTATGCCCTACGTGGGCGAGGGCCGAGATCAGGACCTCGATTCTTGAGGCCAAAGGTTTGATCGCGTAGTAATGGATCGTTCCCTTTTTGACTTCGGTAAAATGAGTGGCGAGATGATGACGGAGTACGCGTTGCAGGACGTATTCGAAAAGGTCGGTACGCTGATCGGCTTCCACTAGACCTTGCACGGTCTGCTGGAAGGTCTGGTACTGATCCAGCGTGAGCTGACGCAAGGCTGGTAAGGTTAAATCCAGTAACGGCAACCGACACACCGTGGGAAGCTTTTTAAGAGCCCGGGCGAGCCGTGGTAGTTCTTGCTTAACGGCCGTATCCTGCAGTTGTTTGAGAATGCCTATCTGCTTCGCCCGTGCAGCACGTTGACGATCGAGTAATAGACCATAAATCACTGCCGGAGCGCGGCGGGGATCGCGGGTGGCGTCAATCACGATAGCAGGGATAGCGGCCTTCAATTGAGCGGCATAATCCAGGTGATGTTGACTGGGATTACCCACACGTTTGATGAGGTCGGTCAGGGTAACGGCCTGCGTTTGTATGGCACCTCCCAGTATAGCAGCCGTCGCCGCATCCAGACTGGTGACCTCAAACGTATCAGGGGTCGTATACGGGGTAGGTTTT
>JAKSAU010000998.1 GCA_022361535.1 Desulfobacterales bacterium | reverse complement strand
ACGCTTAATCGGCGAAGATATAGACTTGAAATGGCTTCCTCGTACGGCGCTTTGGCCGGTGAAAATTGATCCCTCCCAAGTTGATCAAATATTAGCTAATCTATGTGTAAATGCACGAGATGCAATAAAGGATGTAGGTAAAATTACCATAGAAACAGATAATTTCCATTGTGATGAACTTCATTGCCGGCGCCACACAGGACTGGAGGCAGGGGACTATGTAACTGTCCGTATAAGTGATAACGGCTGTGGTATGAATAACACTACAATAGAGAAACTGTTTGAGCCGTTTTTTACAACTAAGGATCAAGATAAAGGTACAGGTTTAGGGCTTGCTACGGTATACGGTATTGTAAAACAAAACAATGGGTATATAAGCGTAGAAAGTGAAATTGATGAAGGAACAACGTTTAAGATTTATATTCCCAGGCATTCAGAAAAGCTGGAAGAGCCAATTGGCAACGATGGGCGCGACGAAATCCGGGACGGCCATGAAACCATTCTGCTTGTCGAAGATGAGACGGCCATTCTGGAAATGATTAAATCTATGCTGGAGCGGTTAGGCTATGTTGTTTTGGAAGCAAATACGCCAGAGGAGGCCATAAAAATCAGCAGAGCATTCGAACACGATATTGATCTGTTGATTACAGATGTGGTCATGCCATCTATGAATGGCCGAGATCTTGCCGAGAAATTGCTTACAGTTCGCCCTCATATGAAGTGTCTTTTTATGTCCGGATATACTGCGAATGTTATTGCCCATCGGGGTATTTTGGACGAGGGTGTAAATTTTATCAACAAACCGTTCTCAATGCCTGATCTTTCAGTTAAATTGAGGAATGTACTGGATCAATAGAAGATGTATAGCAACACTCAAACTAAATTTCCGATTGGCCCGGGTGAACAAGGGTATCCCATATACAAATACCGGCCAGTTTTATTTTAAGAAACGGCTGCCGAATTTTTTGTAAAAAATTCGCCTGGTGCCGTCCTCTTAGACCAAACGAGTCTAAGTACTAAAACGGCAATACCTTCATTTGAGGGTGCTACCGATAATTAATCTACCCGCATTATAAATGAACATTTTTTTGGGGAACCGCTATAACACTTTTGAAATACCTTGATAAAGCTTTTCCCATCTACCCTGACGCTTGATCAATCCATCTGGCAAGCAGTGCCCTGTCTTTTTCTTCCATTGCCGTAATACTGAAATGAGTGGTTGAATTACCTTTTGCTTTGTCTTGAGTTGTTTTGGCATACATGACATCAAAGCAATGTGCATCAATGCAAAAATTCAACTCTAATTTTACATCCGTATAAGGAGGGAGAGGCGTTGCGGTTCGGGCATATATATTCTTTTGATCCATGGATAAGGTTTCCCCTGAAATAGGAATTTCTGTGATTTTTTTATCCAGGATGGGCCAGCAGATGAATGGTATCCTGATATCGGTCATAGCATTTGCAATCTTTTGGGGCTGCAGGGTTTGGCTGAAATCCGGCGTCTTGATGGCTGTTACCGAATAAAAGACCAACGGTTTTTTTAGACCCTTCATCATCATATCAACTGGTGGTTGCGCATCGACCATCCCCTGGACTTTATCAAAGGTCGATTGGCCGATGAGGATCTGGCCGCCAACTGAATTAGATTCGATTCTTGAGGCCCGGTTGACAGTGTCGCCTACGATACCGTATTTCATCCTCTCCCTTGAGCCGATATTTCCAACAATGACCTGGCCGGTATTGATACCGATTCCCATTTCCAGGGGAACGGATCCTGAAGCGGTGATTTCCTGGTTCAGGCTAACCAGGCTGTTTTGCATTTCAATTGCGCATGCTACGGCACGCTCCGGATCATTGCCGTGGGATTCAGGTGCCCCGAATACAGCCAGAATAGCATCCCCAATAAGCTCATCAATAATACCGTCATACTTATGGATAATACGGGACATTTCTCCAAGGTACCTGTTGAGAAGTTGTACCATCTCTTCAGGATCCTTGTCTTCCGATATATTTGTAAATCCCCTCAAGTCCGACATCAGTATAGTAACTGTTTTCCGGCTTCCCCCAATTTGCGCGCCTTTGGGAGAGGTCAGTATTTCATCCACTACTTTTTTAGATAAATACCTGCCAAATGTATCCTTGATGAAATTAACCAGGTTGAGACGCTCTTCAGAGACATTGATGATTTTTTTGAGCATGTCTGTTCTTGACGTCACAAGGGTGCGGATTTCATCAGGCGCATTATCAGGCAGATCTATATGGTTGATTTTAGTATAGTCTTTCTGGGTTTTTTTGTTGGCTTCTGCTAAAGATTCAAGGGGTTGAATGATTTTCTCTGTCAGAAAGTTTTTAAGGGTGATCATCATGAATACAATGATGATCGTTACCAGTACTATAATGCGTACCGCATACCAGAACAGGTCAGCAGCTCCGGCATCTTCTGTTGCCCACCGGTAAAACAAGGAGTAGACCAAAAGCACCGCTTCAATGAAAAGAATTCGCCAGAATACACCCATAAGCAGGATTTTTCTGACCCCGTTTGTCTTGTTCTTTTTCATTAATCTTGCTGTCCTTTGGGTTTTACCGGGCAGGGGATTTATTTTTGACTTATTTTTTGTCCATCTGATATTTTTAGACTATTTCACTTTCAGTGACAACCTTTATAGCAATTCTCAAGCTAAATTTCTGATTGACCCTGGTGACCAAGTGTATCCCATATAACAAAAACCGGCTCGTTAGTTCTAAGGTGAGATGATCAGGTTGGTGATTCTCATGGCTTTCCCATGTGTAATTGTAAGGAAACGACAAAACGTTTGAGTTTACAAAACATGTTTCGACAGAAACTTCTGTCATCCTCAGTTAATGCAAGTACGAAGCTATAGAAGCTGAATTTAAAATAACATTACATT
>JAKSAU010000327.1 GCA_022361535.1 Desulfobacterales bacterium | reverse complement strand
TAAGATTATTTCTGTTTCGGCTGATGATATAGTCAGGTATTCAGTATATTCAAGTACCGGTCAGATATTGGAACAGCTGAGCCCAAATGGAGAAAAGGCAGTCTATAATTATTATAATAACGGCCTCCTTAAAGAAGTAATTGAAGATGCGGAAGGGCTTGCTCGAAAGACAGGGTATATATATGACCGATTAAATCGCCAGGTTGCAATTACAGGCTATGGTGAAACTATTCACCAGACTACTGTTTATGGTTATAATGAAGCAGGTCTGGTAGAGTTAATTACTTATCCTGATGCAACAACTTTAGATTATGCTTATGATAACAGAGGTCTCTTAGTTGATCGTATAGACCGAAAATTAGTAACGACAAGCTATATTTATGATGACCTGGGGGCATTGAAGTCTAAATCTGTTACCTATGATCCTGATGGAGATTCTCAAAATACCGAATTTTCTTCCAGGACAGAAAGTGTAGTCTTTACCAGAGACGGCCTTGGCAGAGTTGACACTGTGACTAAAACTATCGATTCAACTCAAGTATGCTATTATGACTATGATTACTATTATGACAGCCAGCTTCAAAAACAGGTTGAAAAGGTTTCCCAGACGATATTAGGCGAGACCAGGACTACTGAAAAGGTGTTTGACCAGGCTGGCAGTGTCAGTCAGATAGTATATCCATATGCAAGCGTCCCTGATACTATTTTAGATTTTACAACGGATATTTCAGGGCAAATTGATACCATTTCTAAAATTGATAGTATAAACCCAACTCCAACAGAAATAGTGGATTATGACTATTATGGCCGTGTTCAACGCTTTAGGGATTTTCCTGTTCCAGGCATTACCCAGGTAAGAGAATATGGCGATTTTGGCAGGATGGACAGGTTGCATGACGGCATAGTTGACTTTGAGTATGCCTATGACAAAAATAGCAATATTACCAGCCAGAGATATAATCACAGGAGCTTAACTCCTTCAAATTATTATAGTTATGATAGTTTGAACCGCCTGACTAATTCAAATTACCTGGTTGCACCTTATGGTAGTGATGATTCTGATTTGGTTGGATATTGGCCATACGAAAGCACTTCCGGCAGCACGGCATATGATTACTCTTCATCCGGATACGATGGGGCACTAACTAATTTTACTGGCAACCCATGGAGTGAATATGGTAAAATAGGCAATGCCTTGATATTTGACGGAGTTGACGATAAAATTGCTACCTTCGGTCCTTCTACAAGTGACTTAGGTGGCTCTGATGGAGAGCTGACTTATTCAGCCTGGGTAAAATTGGATAATACCAAAAATTACAATTTTCTTAACAGTGGAATGGGTACCAGATATTTTAGTGCCGGCCACAGCGGAGGTGATGCTTATTTACGCGCTTGCTTAAAGGAAGCTATTGCTCCAAATTTATACCATGGTCTTTATAATAGCTTTACAGGTTCCGGCTCTATTCAAGATAAATGGACTCATGTTGCTTGTTCTCTTGATGTCAATCAAACCGGAACCGCTGATTCTTATCAGTTTTTCCTTGACGGTGAAGCAAGCGTAGAACAGACAACCGACCCAAACCTTTTAGACTTATATTTGGACAATTACGGCCTTACAACTCAATATGTAAGTGAGGTTGGTTCAACTCAGGACTATATGTTCAGTGGCATGATGGATGATTTTCGAGTGTATGATCGCAAACTGACTGAAGATGATATTAAGACCTTGGCAGCAAGTCATTCAGAAAGATTTGATTATGACCTCCTTGGCAATCGACTTTCAGTAAAAACTTCAGATGGTGAGCTGGAGATTTATGCAGTTGACCCATTAACAAACCAGTATGATGCTACAACTGGTGGAGTTAATACTATTGAATGTGTTTATGATACCGCTGGAAATATGACAGTAGATCATAGAGGATATGAATACTTCTATGATTATGAAAACCGTTTGATAAGAATTAAATCCGGCAGTTCTGTTGTAGTTGATTATACCTATGATATGTTCGGAAGAAGAATTCAGAGGTCAGATTCTGCTGTTTATAAGTATTATTACGATGG
>JAKSAU010001284.1 GCA_022361535.1 Desulfobacterales bacterium | reverse complement strand
TTTGAAAACTATGTGCTGGTTCCAATAAAATGCAGTGACCGGAATATTGGGGTTCTGGCTGCCTTCAACAAAGTGGCGGGACTTTTTGACCAGGAAGATGTCCGTATGCTGGAAATGGTGGGAGGTACCGTTGGCCTTTCCATTGAAAATGCCCGATTCAGCAGCGCTCTAAAAACATCCCACAAAGAACTGGCGAGCATGAACCGGGCCAAGAGTAAGGCAATTAACCACTTGTCCCATGAGTTAAAAACACCGGTATCTGTCATCGGCGGTAGCCTGAATATATTGTCAAAGCAACTGGAGAAGCATCCCGGAGACAAGTGGAAACGATCTATGGAAAGAGCGCGTAGAAATATGGAACGCATCCGTCATCTTCAAAATGAGATCAATGACATTATCCTTGAGCAGCAGGATGAATCCAAAAAATTTCTGCTTGGCCTTGTTGACCAATGTGCAGACCTGTTTGAAGGTACTCTTGAGGAAAGCGGAGCAACGACACCACTGCTGGACATGGTAATAAAACGGATAAACGATGTCTTCGGCGCTCATCAGAGTGAGCCTCAAACTATCCGGTTGGATGAAATGGTCCGGCAGCGGCTGGATGTATTACAACCGGCCTTCAGCCATCGAGACCTGGAACTTATTTTCCATAGCGAGAGCGATTCAACAGTCCGCCTGCCAAAAACCTCCTTGAAAAAACTGGTAGATGGCCTGGTAAGAAATGCCGTTGAAAATACCCCTGATCTGGGAAAAATTGAGATTCTGGTAGAGAATGTGGAATCTAAATCTAAGATCAGACTGAGAATAAAAGACAGCGGTATCGGCATCATCAAATCACATCAGCGGCGAATTTTCGAAGGTTTTTTCTCCACCCGGGAAACAGCGGATTATTCTTCCGGCCGCCCTTTTGATTTCAATGCCGGAGGACGGGGAGCAGACCTGCTGCGCATGAAGATATTCTCCGAACGGTTTGGTTTTGATATCAGCATGGTTTCCAGTCGATGCCAGTTCATTCCTGGGAAAAAGGACATCTGTCCGGGTGATATTTCCAAGTGCCAGTTCTGCTCCGGGCCAGATGATTGTAAGACCTCTGGCGGAACGACATTTTCAGTGATATTTTCAGTACATCAATGAGGTACTTAAATCTATATCAAATTAGCACTTCTGCCGCTGTTTTGACGCGGTGACTCTTTTGGCGTAATTGATCACAGCACATTCTGCCCACAGTTTTAACTGCCTTTTCTATCATAGGATTCCACATGCCAGCATTCAGGCGCATGCAATTTATATATTTGTCTTTCAAAGTAAAAAGGGTACCCGGAGCAATTAAGATCTTTTTTCTTACGGCCTGTCGATAAATCAGAGTAGTATCGGTACCAGGAGGAAGTTCAACCCACAGTAAAAATCCACCTCCCGGATCCGTTACCCGTGTACCTTTGGGGAAATGGGTTAAAACCGATTGCCTCATTTGCTTAACAGTGTTGCAGACACTTTGCCTCAGTCCCCTGATATGACGCTCATACCCGCCTTCTTTTAAGAATCCGGCCACGGCAATCTGGTGGGCAGAAGTAACGCAAATATTCATAAGGGTCTTCATTTTAAGGACCTTATCGTAAGCTTTTCCAGGTGCTATCCATCCGATTCTCAGTCCCGGTGCAATAGTCTTTGAAAAAGAAGAACAATATAATACACGGCCGGCTCTGTCATGGCTTTTGCAGGTATCTGGCCGCTCATTAAAGGTGATATCCCCATAAACGTCATCTTCGATTAAAGGCACATGATAGCGCGAGAGAAGGCGTACCAGTTTTTTCTTTTTCCAAGAGGGCATTGAAAACCCTAAGGGGTTATTAAAATTGGGAATGGAATACATGGCTTTGACACTGTGGTTCTCCAAAACAAATTCCAGGGTTTTAAGGCTGATGCCTTCAGCGTCTCCGCTTGGGATTTCTATGACTTTTAAGTCCAGTTGTTTTAACAGCTGGAGCTGGTTAAAATATATGGGGCTTTCAAAAACAACCGTATCTCCGGGTTTGCACAGGGCCATCAGTGATATAAACAACGCTTCATGGCAGCCGTTGGTGATTATAATATCATCCGGGGAAAGAGTCAGGCCAGCAGCCATCCCCTGGCGGGCAATCTGCTGTCGCAAAGGCAGATAACCCGGTGGCATTAAATAGTTGAACGCATCTTGATCAGGGTGCTTTATTGCTTTGCTTAAAAAGCGGGTCATCTTATCAACGGGCCAGGAATCCGGGTCAAGTTGGGCGATCCCCAAGTTCACTTTTGGGGGGCACTCCTCCATGGCCTGAAAGGCGGCGAACACCTGACAAAAATTGACTTCTTGGGGATTAAGCAGCTCAGGTGTTATTTCCTGGGTAGATTTTCTTCTCTCGGGCAGACTTTCTAAGACCGATTGCTTTTTGACATAAAAACCTGATTGTGGAACGGCCACAATATAATTCTTATCTTCCAGTTTCCAATAGGCTTCCTTAATGGTATTGACGCTAAAGCTGAGCTCGTGGCTCAATTGACGCAGTGAAGGAATTTTATCCCCCTCCTTTAGTACGCCGTTCTGGATCAGATGAATTATTTTCTGGGCGACCTGTTCATATCGTTTTTGCTTCATGACCTGTCCTTTCGTCCAATTGGGCAGTCGGGCGGATGCATTGAAGGTTCTAAGTAATTATTAAACTACCCTGTATCCCAAAACACAAAAAGATACAATTGCACCCGAAAAAACAGACACACTTTGATAGAACTCAAAACTGTGCTGCTTTTTTATTCTATCGGTGCGGCTTATCCCGTTATTGTCACTGGGGTATACTTCTAATCAACATTCAGCCTGTCTCAATTAACAACAAATTACGGTTAGGAGGCAATCATGAGACTATCAAAAAACCAAGTGCTCCGGTTTGAAAATGTGACCCTTGATATTCAATGCTATTCTGGCTCTTTATGGATTACCTGGCCCGATGGTAATGAGATGGTACTCAAATCAGGACAGAATACTGAAATTTATAGCAGTGGCTCTATTTGCGTAACATGTTTTTCGCCGGCTGTTGTTAAAACGGAACAGACCAAAAATGGATTTTTCAGTGCATTAATTCGAGACGGTTTTCATTGGCAGGGCTTTAATGCCGTTCGGATTTGATCTGAAAGACATTTATCTTTAGCCGTATAACTGATCCCAAAACCATTTTGCCAGTAGGCATTGTGACTGTTTCTCGAAGCTATTTGTTGTTCTATTTTCCAAGATATTTTTCCGTCACCTTTTGTATATAATCCTCACTTTTTAATTGATGTATTATCATACTTACTTTATCTGCTAACTCTTTACTTCT
>JAKSAU010000079.1 GCA_022361535.1 Desulfobacterales bacterium | reverse complement strand
TTTTCCATTGGGTGTTATTGTGAGAATGAGTTTCGGTGCCACAGGTCTGTTTTAAAGCAGATCCTTATTGAAATTGGTGCTATTGTTGCTTAAAAAATAGATCAGCAAGCCCGATGCGTTTCGTAGGGCCATCGCATAATCCTTAGAAACTTGGATTTGATCTGAAAAACAGTGTAAGAAAAGTCAATTTAATATGTAAACTCTTCCCACTACAGCCAGGTAGGGCCTGCACAATATATGGTACCAAAAGAATATTAAAATCTGAGCTTATATACCATTAAAGTTCGCCTTGGCATTACTTATTTCGTTCAAGGATATCAACAGGCTGTAAAGTTATTTGGAACATCAATCTTTATGCAGGAATCCTTCACTCTGATCAATTTGGGAGGGTAAGGAGTTTAGAGTATAAAATGTATGTTTATTTTTCTGACTTGCTTTTATTGAAATCATCGCGTAGTGGGGCTGTATCATAAATAATTTTCAATGTGTTTATTTTATTCGTCTCTGGGTTTAATTCAATAACGTCAACACACTCGAATTCCACTATCTCTTCATTTTTCAGCACCCAGGAATAATGAAAATGAAGTGCTGCCACACTATTCCCACCATCTGAACTGAATACATTTAATAGTGTCGTATCTGAACGATTAGTGTCGGCAAAAAGGTCAGTGTAAAATTTTACGGCTGACATTTCACCATACAACGGGGATTTGACAACGGCCTCTTTATCAAAAAGAGCCAGTACACCATTTAAGTTGCCTTGGTTCAACGCTTCAAGGTATTTTTCACATATTTCTTTAGTTTTCAATTTCCAGCTCCAATTGAATGTTTCTCAAGTTAGCGGTACGAAAGATGGGTTTTATGACTCAGCTCCATTTTTTATTCATAAGGCTCATGACAAATAGGAAGTGCCTTCCTTGTCCCGGTATGCTGTCGGACTGATACCTACCTTCTTTTTAAACAGCCGAGAAAAATATTGAGGGTATTCAAAACCAAGCTCGTATGCTGTTTCTGAAATTGAATTTGAAGGATCAAGGAGCAGGTTTTTGGCCTCGTCAATGAGATACAGGTGGATGTGGTCCATGGCTGTTTTTCCGGTTTCAGCTTTCAGCATATCACTCAAATATCTGGGGGACATGCTCAAGTCATTGGCAACAT
>JAKSAU010000834.1 GCA_022361535.1 Desulfobacterales bacterium | reverse complement strand
TCACCACCATCACCACAAATACTGCAGTATCCTTTTACACACCACCATGTGTCAATGCCAGGAAGTTGCAGGTCCAGAAATCGAAGTGCAAAGATGTCCAATTTCGAAATCCAAACCAATCTTCGCCAATACAATATCCAGGATTGACCGTTGGTCCCTTACCGACATCTCCAAGCGACCAAGGATCAAGAATTGCATCTGAACACTTATCACCTGGATTACATCTATGAAGCAAACCCACAAAATGGTGTTCATATTGCCATTCTTGCATAAAAGGTATTTTTACTGGTATTTCGTATCCCATTTGTTTTGTTCTCCAACAAGCTAGCCCGTTTCCTAGATTCATTTTGTCTATTGCTTTTTGATATTGATCGCATTGTATATATGGATATTTTATACCAACACAACGAGAATATCCATCTTCTGTTGTCCAGCCTTCTGTAAATTCTTTTAGTTTACTGCTATAATTATCTAATAGTTTACGAGCTTCTCTTTTACATTGAGCTACACTTAAACATCCTCCACAAGGACATTTATATCTTTCACATATACTATATAAATAGCTAAGAGAGCTCATGTCTATATTACCCATTAATCCAAATGGCTCACGTGTGCAATTTGCACAAACGATTCCAGAAACTAACCCAAACTCATCAACCTTATCAACAGGGTTATCGTTAACATAAGCATAGATATTAATCCCATCCCTATATTGCCCAATAGGGTTAGATGGATTCATATAGCCTTCCGGCACTGTCCCAAGCGGGTCATTCTGCAACCATCTGGCCAGCGGATAGTCATAGATTCTCCAGCGGTTGTGCTGGAGTTTCTTGCTGCCGCCATCAAGTATATCAACTTCTCTCGCAGTGAACATAAACGGATTATTCACAGCAGAATCATTGATTTCTGTTCCGCTGCCGTCATATATTGTCGGCTCACCCCAGACATCGTAAACATACCGCTCAACTACAGCACCGCTGGAATCTACCAGCGCCACAACAGACCCTATATTATCACTGCAGTAGTAATAAGTCTCAACATTTGGATCGTTTACTTCTTTATAGTACATAACCAGGGGCTCATCAATACCATTACCATAGACAAATTCCTGGCGGCAAGGTGCCGCTGCCGAACCTGATCCCTGGGGAATGTCAGTTTCAATGCACACAACCTGCCATCTATCATTATG
>JAKSAU010000757.1 GCA_022361535.1 Desulfobacterales bacterium | reverse complement strand
ATTGTTGAATCCAACTTTAGATAGGAATTGAGGTAAATGGCTTTTGTCGATGCTGAATTTAAAGGGTTCCCCTTTTTTTTTTTTTTTTTTGTGCATGTTTCTCCCGGCCCGGTTTTTGATGGTGCCATCTTCGATGCCCGGGGGAAGAAAGTCAAAGATCACAGCACTTCCCGGGCATGAGTTTTCTGAAATAAAAGAAAAAAGCCGTTTTACTGAGTCAGGGTCAATATACATGACCAGACCCTCCATGATAAAAAGGGATTTTTTATTTTTGTCATATCCCTTTTTCATGAGCTGTCCACCAAACCCTTTGTCCTCAAGCTGGTATGGCACAAAAATAATGTGATCTGGTATGTCCTCCAGTATGGTTTTTAAGACGTCTTGTTTTTTTTCCTGGGTGGCAGGGTAGTCAACCTCAAAAACAGTGACCCCTTTTTGGAGTTCTTCCATTCTAAGAGCCCGGCAGTCAAATCCAGCACCAAGAATTACAAGCTGCTCAAGCCCGTTTTCAATACAAGTTTTAATATAGTCGTCAATGAATCTGAGCCTTGCTGAAACTGTGTTTGTGGCACCCGGGTTGATTAGGTGGGTAATCCCCATGAAAAGTTTACTGCGCAGAGGTGATTTATACCGGGTTGCCCATGCGTCTGTGAGAAAATGTTTTGCAAACGGGTCTTCGCAAAGACGGTTCTCTTTAGGTCTGAGGGTTTCCAGGGCACGAAATCCTGCCATATCTTCAGCAGTTTTACTTGAAGAATTGTTTTCCATACGTACCTCCTTTTTAAATTTATTGATTAATCAGGTAAGAAACCTGGGTGCAAATTTAAAACAAGGTTATATTCCTTCTGAAACGAATTGCTTTTTTAACCCGTCAAGAATTGCGATGCTGCCCATTTGTACAGTTAGTCTGATGTTTTCATCGTCCCAGACATCTGGAGGTGGATTGCTGACCTGGAATGCAAGTCCGTGTGTCATAAGCCATCGTGTTGCCTGAATCTTATAAATCTGATCTTCAGTCAACCCATCAAAAGGGGGATAGTTTACAAGAGAGTCTGTGCATTTTTGCCATATGACTTCGCCATAGATTTTATAGTGTTTGATATTTTTTTCATTGTTGCATCCCCTGAAAAGATAGCTTTCATTCTGTGCAAACATGACATAACCGATTCCATGGTCGATCCAGGGATCACCTGTTCGATACTCAATCATGTGCTCAAAAAGCAGATCAACAGATTTTTTAACTAATTCTTCTTCAAGGTTATTCATGGATTTGAAAAAGGAATAAATCGGTTTGGCAGAGGCTCCCAACTCTTGAGCAAGGGTCCTGGTGGTCAGCTTGTGCCATCCGTTTTTTCTGACAAAGTTAAAAGCTGATTCTATTATTTCATCTCTGGTGAATTTAAATTTTGGTGGCATATTATCATTTCCAATTAAGAGTACAGAATAGAGAATCGCTTGATGCGCATCAATTGATGCTTATCAATCTAATAATAGTTTGTCAATACATAATTTTAGATAACCAATTGGTTTTGTTTGATTATACTTTTCGAAAATCCTGGCGGTGAAGCCCGTATTTTTTCATTTTATAGCTAAGGTTCTGGCGCGAAACTCCAAGTACCCCGGCTGCCTGGGTGATGTTTCCGAATGTACGGGTCAAAGCCGTCACAATAACGGATTTTTCATCCTGCTTGGCAGGAGCGGCCATTTCGGCAAGGGTGGGCAGGGACATCCCGGCAGGGTTCATGCCTGGAATTGGTGGCGGCATATATTCCGGTACAGGAGTTTGGTGCTGCTGGGTAGGATCAGCAGGTTGAAAAAAAACTGGATCAGGCTGGCATTCCCTTGTGGATACGGCCGGGCGCTCAATCTGGAAGTCGCGGCTTTGCGGGGCCAATCTGACACCAGCCTGGATACCTGCCGGACCGGGCAAGCCAGCCTCTAAAGCGCCTGTTCTCAGGTTTTTTAGAAAATATTCCGGAACGGTTTGCGGGTCTAATATTTCCGTATCATGGGTCACATTCATGGATGCTTCAATGAGGTGTTCCAATTCCCTGACATTGCCGGGCCAATTATACTGCTTGAACATGGCAAGCAGGTCAGGGCTTACACTTCTTACTTTTTTACCCAAAAGGGTATTGTACTTGAGTATGAAATAAGTGCAAAGGTCATCTATATCCTCGGGGCGTTCTTTTAAAGGGGGAATACCAATAACGACTACGCCCAAACGGTAAAATAAGTCTGACCGCAGTTTTCCAGATTGGACTGCTTCCAAAGGATCCCTGGACATGGCAGAAATGATTTTCAGGCTGAGCTGGATTTCCTTTTCCGACCCCATACGCCGTATTTTTTTATCCTGGAGAACCCGAAGCAGTTTGGGTTGCAGGGTCAGGGGCATGGAATCTGTTTCATCTAAAAACAGTGTGCCGCCATTGGCCTGTTCAAACAGTCCCGGCTTGTCCATGGCCCCGGTAAATGCCCCTTTTGTCGTACCAAACAAAAGACTTTCCAGAAGGGTTTCAGGGATGGCAGCACAATTGAGGGTAACAAAGGGGTTGTCACGATTTAAAGAGGTGCAGTGTATGTTCCTTGCAAACAGGTCCTTGCCTGTCCCAGTTTTACCGAACAAAAGCACAGGGGAGGGGGTTACCGCAGCATGTTTGGCTGTCTCAATTGCTTCCATCATCTTGGGGTTTTTACTTACCAGGTTGGTGTACCCGACGTTTTCCCCTTTGATAACAGGCAGATCCGCTACATTTGAAGCCACTGGTGCTTCTGTAAGTTTATCCACTTCTTTGATATAACAGATAGATCCCAACAGTTTTGTTGTCTTGTCCTTTTCCTGGCGAACCAAGGGAAAGACCCAGCAGGCAGAGTTGACCAAATTACCTTTCATGGTCCGATAAACGCAAACGTAGTTAAGAACTGGTTTTTTGCTGGCCAGGCAGGCATCCACAAGGCTTGGGCCTGGATCCGGGCCATATACCAGTTTGACGTTTTTACCAAGGGTTTCCTTGTCTGTTAGCCCGTCAATGAGGCTTTGGGCTTTATTGTAAAACAAGATGTTCCCTTTAGGATCAGTAATGGCCACCCCAATGGGCAGGGCTTCCCAGATGGGGAAAAAGGGATGGATGACCTGGTAGAGGTCAGGAAAGTCATTTTGAATATTCGGAATACCGGCCATGGCAGTCTCCTAAAGGTTACAGTTCTCGGCACCTGCCGGAAATGCTGCCTGTATAGCAAGCTTTTGGCAAAAAGGCAAAAAAATTTGCATTTATCTTTGCACTTTAGAGAAGAATATAGCGGATGTATAATTCGTTTGGCACAAAAGTCTTTAAAAACAGTGTGTTACATGCATGCTCCTCTCTGGTACACCCCTTGCTATATATAATATCGTTTACGCGCGTTGGAAAGAAATGACTATAGACTTTAAGGAGATTGAATATGCCCCACGCTGGTTATTCAAGCCATTCAACACCATTTTTAACGACCATTACAGATGATCAGATTCATGAGATCAAGCAGGCAGCCTTTCTTATCCTCGAGAGAACCGGATGCATAGTCAATCATGAAAAAGCGCTTGGCCTGTTAATAGAGGCCGGTGCCCATGTAAAAGGGGAGCAGGTCTATGTGCCCCGTTATCTGATTGAATCTGCCCTTGCACAGGTACCCAAAGGGTTTACCCTGTATAACCGGGACGGAAAACCTGCCCTGGATTTGAGTTGTAGAAAGAGCTATTTCGGATCATCTACAGCCAGCCCCAATCACCGCCATGCACTTGAAAAAGATATCCGGCCCACAGGTCTCAGTGATATTGCTTGGGGTGCCACTGTGGCAGATGCCCTGCCTAACCTGGATTTTGTCATGCCCTTTGGATCAGCACAGGATGTTCCTGGTGATGCAGGCGAGCTTTACGAGTTTGAAACCGTTGTACAGCATACAAACAAACCGGTTTTTTTCTGCGGATATTCTGCCCGTGGTGTAGATCTGGTTTTTGATATGGCAGCAGAAGTGGCGGGTGGAGATGATGAGTTGACCCGCAAACCCTTTCTGGTTCCTTACCCCGAGCCCATCACGCCTTTACAATTTCCCAAAGAGGTGGTTGAGCGGATTTTTGTTTCAGCATCCAGGCACCTTCCCCAGGTTACTTGTGGAGCTCACCTGACCGGGTTTACCTCTCCTGTAACTTTGGCCGGCTCTTTGGCCCTTGCCACAGCAGAAAGCTTTTTTGGAATCCTTTTGGCCCAATTGTGCAGAAGCGGGGCACCGTGCTTTCTGACTTCCGGGTTGGGCGCCGTAAATATGAGAACCGGGATTGCCATGATCTCCTCTCCTGAAATGACCCTGTCATTGGCAGCCCAGGCCCAACTTGCACGCAGCATCGGTCTGCCCACCTGGGGCCTTGCCGGTGCAACCGACTCTAAAATGATTGATGCCCAGGCCGGAGCTGAGGCTGCAATGGATGCAGCCTTGCAAGCGCTGGCAGGTGTGAGTATTATTCATGATGTCGGATACATGGATATGGGTATGACATGCTCGTGTGCCATGATGGTACTTGGAAATGAAATCATCAACTGGGTTAAACGGTTTATAAAAGGCATTACTATAGATGCAGAAACTTTGGCCACGGATGTTATCCATAATGTTGGCCCCGGGGGCAACTTTCTAATGCAGCAGCACACCTTAGACTATATGCATGAAGAATCCTGGCAGCCCAAGTTGTTCTGCAAGGATTCATTTGAAACCTGGGAAGCTCAAGGCAGCAAGTCTTTAGAGCAACGGGCTGACGAGGTTGTCGCCCAGATCCTGGAAACCCACGAACCTAAAACCTTGCCTGAAAAAACCGTGGCAGCACTCAAAGAGATCCGGCAGGAAGGCGAAAAAGAGCTTTTAAGGGCAATGAAATAAGGAAGATCCATGAGTTTTATCCAATCCATTATAAATGACAAAACCCGTTATTTAAGACTTTGTATCCTCGCATGGGGCGGGGGCTTTATTTATCTGCTTCCCTATATCCGGTACACGTTTTACGATCCGCTTCAAAAAGCACTTGGAATTGACCATACCGCGTTCGGTGTTTCAATGAGTGCCTACGGTATCTGCGCGCTTTTGACGTATTGGCCAGGCGGTTGGCTTGCAGACAGGATCTCGGCTAGAAAACTGCTCTCCTTTTCTTATCTGGCAACAGGCCTTTTGGGATTCTATTTTACGAGCTATCCTTCTTACATTATGACCGTTGTTGTTCATGGTGCCTGGGGTATCTGCACGACCTTAACTTTCTGGGCTGCTTTTATCCGTGCCACAAAAGATATGGCAGGAGAGGCTGAACAGGGGAAATTCTTTGGTCTCCTGGAAGGTATCAGGGGCCTTGTGTCTACGGTAGCAAGTTTTGCTGTTGTTGCCATATTTGCCAAATTTGCAGTAGAGCAGGATGGTCTGACATGGAGCCTGCATTTCATTAGTGCTGGAACCGTTTTTGCAGCCGTTTTAACCTGGTTTTTCTTTGAGGACTCAAAAGAGTTGGAACCCAGCCCCTCTATTGCAAAAGATATAATAGAAACCTTGAAATCTCCTTGGGTATGGGCAGTTGCCATTATTGTATTTTCCTGTTACTCAGCCATGGCAATTGGTTCATACCTTACCCCTTACCTGACTGAAATCATGGGGGTATCTGCTGCATCTGCTGCATTCTGGTCCACTTTCTGGACCTATGGCTGTCAGTTTCTTGCAGGTCCTGTGGGCGGTATTCTCGGGGATAGAATCGGTTCAAGACCTACTGTGCTTTTCTTTGGGTTTGTTCTGTTGCTCATGACAGCTACTTTTATCTATATGGCACCTGCAAATGCGTCTTGGGCCGGTATCATGATTTTTATGTTCATTATGCTTTTTGCCGCTATGTATGCCATTCGCGGGGTTTACTTTACCCTGATTGAAGACTTGAAGATCCCAGCAGCCATTTCCGGAGCTGCCATTGGGTTTGCATCCGTTATCGGATTTGCACCGGATGCGTTTATGTATACCTGGGCCGGTAATATCCTGGACACCCATAAAGGGATTGAGGGGTACAAGATTCTTTTTGGGGCGTCTGCGGGATTAAGCGCCCTGGGTGTCGTTGTGTCCGGCATCGTGGCATTCTATGTAATGAAAAAAAACAAGGCGGTAGTGAAAAATGAACCCTCAAAAGCTTAACCATAATACCTTTACGGTTCAGGACCTGGATCGCATCCATGATGCTTCCATGGAGATTCTTGCAAAACAGGGCGTTATCATGGACAGTGAACCGGTACTCGATCTGTTCAAAAATAACGGATTTAAGACAGATGGCTCCAAGGTTTTTTTCACAGAAAAGCAGGTGTTGTCTGCAGTAGAATCTGCCCCCGAATCCTTTGAAATCCGTGCAAGAAATCCAAAAAAGAATCTGGATCTTGGAAAGGGCATCCCTGTTTTCTGCGGTACCGGTGGCGAGATTTATATTGCTGAAAAAGACATGACCCAGCGTCAGGGAACCATGGCAGACTATGAAAAAATTGCCAAATTGGTTCAAACGTCTTCCATCAACCAGATGACCGCCCATGAGTCGGTTCATCCCCATGAGTTGAAAGCTGCCACAAGCCATCTGGATATGATGCTCAAAGATTTAACCCTTTGTGACGTGGCTGCCACTTCCAGCACCCAGGATGCGCATTGCCTCCAGGATTGCCTGGACATGCTGGCAATTGTTTTCGGTGGAATAGACGAGTTGGCTAAAACACCTGCGACGTTAGGGATTATAAGTCCCTTGTCTCCTTTACAATATGCACCGGATCAAGCAGATGCCCTGGTTGTTCTGGCCCAAAATCGTCAGCCGGCTGCAATCACTAATATGCTGCTTTTGGGCTCTTCAGCCCCGGTGTCCATCCCGGGTGCCTTGGCTCTCGGTAATGCAGAACTTCTTGCAGGTATTGTCTTAAGCCAGATTGTCCGCCAAGGTACGCCGGTCATCTACGGCTCTACCTCATGTCCGTTGTATATGAAGAACGGCGCATCCTGTCTGGGATCTCCGGAAACCTTGATCATGTCCAGAGGAATTGCCCAGCTTGCGGCCTATTACACCTTGCCTTGCAGAACCGGCGGGGGGTTGAGCGATGCCCATGTACTGGACGGTCAGGCCATGGCTGAAAGTGCTTTGAATTTGAATAATGCCATTAACAGCGGTGCTGATTATATTCTGCATTCTTTTGGTATGCTCAGTTCCTATCTTGCCACCAGTTTAGAAAAATGGGTAATGGACGAAGAGATCTGCAGATATATCCTGGCATCAAGGCAAAAAATAGAAGTTACGCCAGAGACTTTGGATTTGGAAACCATTTTATCCATGGGTGCACAGGGCAATTATCTGACCCATCCATCTACTTTTCAGAATTTCAGATCGCTGTTCCAGCATGAGCTCGGTAACCGTGATTCCCACATGGTTTGGAGTAAAAACGGCTCAAAAGATATTGTTGAACAGGCCTCCGCGCTTTTGGAAAAACGAATTGAGGCCTACGAACAGCCCCAAATGGATGAGGGAATGGCTCAAGAACTCACAGCATGGGTTGAAAGACGAAAAAACGAAATAAACGCGGAACCAAAAATCGCTTAACAATTTAAGGAGATAGAAAATGACAGATTTTAATGCAATGACTGAAGCGCTTGTTTCCTGTGACGCTGCCAAACTTACTGAGCTTGTAAATGCCGCTTTAGCTGCTGACGTACCTGCCACAGACATCCTTAACCAGGGACTGATTGCCGGTATGGATATTGTTGGCGAGAAAATGGAAAGCGGTGACATGTTCATTCCGGAAGTACTCATGGCAGCCCAGGCTATGGGCGGTTGTGTAGAAATTCTCAAACCCATGCTGGGTGATGATGGGGGCGCTTCCGGTGCATCCGTGATCATTGGTACCGTAAAAGGTGATCTTCACGATATTGGTAAGAATCTTGTCGCCATGATGATGGAAAGCGCAGGACTTGATGTACATAACTTGGGTGTTGATATTGCACCTGAAAGTTTTGTCGAAGAAATCAAAAAGAAAAACGCTCAAATTGTATGCCTGTCAGCACTTTTAACCACAACCATGCCTGCTATGAAACAAACTGTAGACGCGATTGTGGAAGCCGGTTTAAGAGAGCAGGTTAAGATTATGGTCGGTGGTGCGCCCGTTACCCAGGCTTTTGCCGATGAAATTGGGGCAGACGGTTTTGCCGCAGATGCAGGATCTGCTTCCAAAATGGCCAAATCCTTTGCCAATTAAAATGGCATCATAAAAAGGTTCGTACATAATATAGGAGGGAGGCATGAAAGACTATGACATACCTTAGGCTTTCATGTTTATCCTGACCCTATGATTTTCTAAAGCATCCTTAAATTGTTGTGTAGCTGGCCTTTTTATGAGCAGTACAATTGAAAATAGAAAGTGTATGGAGAATACTAAATGTTTGAATTGATTGGCGAGAGAATCAATACCTCTCGGAAACTGGTTCAGACGGCAGTTGCTGAGCGGAACGCAGACTAAATTATCGAAGGTGTTAAAAAACAGCAGGATGCTGCAGCGTCATATTATCAATCGTACCTTTGTCGCCCTGATGATGGATGCAGGTAAGGATGAGGCCATAATAGACCCTTGGACAGAAAAATCATGGCGTCAATCCATACTGCAGATATGCTGTTGGGTCATGATCAGTTTTGTATGGAGTACCTTAAAGGGGTAAGATCCGGAGCCATTGAAAGCTAAATAAAAAGTTAATCCCTGGTTTTTTCACTATAAACTGTTTGCAAATAGGATTATTCAAAAACCGGCAGTCCTGTAGAAAGATACCAGGAGTTAGATTCATAAACCCATACCTGATTGTCATTAATAACTTTTTCAACTAAATAATCAGTATTATAGTATTTGATCTCAACTGCTTGTTCAATTGTGCGCTCTTCGTTATTCATTTTAATATTCTGTACTTTGTATGATGTAACTTTAACCTTCTTCAATAGCTCATCAGTTGGCGAAGTCGATTCTTTTTTTAGGGATTGTTCTGACAAGAAACTTTTTGCCTGTTCAAAATCTTCCCAACTCAGGGCTGATCTATAGGAATCTGCAACCTTATCAAATTTTTTCGAAAGGCTATAATCAGAAACAGTTGCACAACCTAAAAGCATAATACATACACTTAAGAATAAAATTTGTTTTATCATTTATAATGATCCCGTTGAATTATGAATAAGTATAAGGTCAATTACATCAAGCTAAGAAAATACGTACCCCATCAAATACAAAAAGTAAAGATTACACCGTAAACCCAACTGCCCTAACTCATTCAGGGTAATTTTATACAAAGATACCTGCCCGCCTATCCTGATAAACAGTTGCCATATTAAAAAAAAACCAGGCCTGATACCGTTGCGCAGAACAGGCGAGTCTATGTGTAACAGTTAAATGCATTAGGATTAATGTTCCTTCGTATAGGTCTTGTATACCAAACCGCTAGTGATGTATATTACCAGGGATTCCACTTTTATAACCATTGCAGATTGCACGTTTGACAGCCCGGTCTTTTCACGGACTGACAGGGGTAGGTAGATGGAATGACGTATAATTCCTTTACTTTGGCGTTTACCGGCAGATGGGCTCACCTGGAGCCTGAATTTATCCGGTTTCACTTCAGGGACTCCCTCGTTCGCATTCGGATCGCATTGCTGATATGCATCTTTTTTTATGCCATTTTTGGGATATTGGATGCTCTATTAGCACCGGATAAAAAAGAAATATTCTGGTTTATTCGTTACGGGGTGTTCTGTCCCGCTGCCGCTTGTGTGGTCTGGTTTTCATATAAGCCTAATTTTGAAAAGTATGCCCAGGTTACCTTGTTTGGGCTCTGCTTTCTCGCTGGTTTTGGGATTGAACTAATGGTCATCTTAGCCGGACCGCCGGCTGCATATTCCTACTATGCAGGTATTATTCTTGTATTTATTACCATTTTTACTTTTATTCGATTAAGATTTATTTATGCAGTACCTTGCTCCTGGCTTATCGTCATCTGTTACGAAATCGGGGCCATCTGGATTCTAAAAGCGCCTAGCGGTATTCTTATCAACAACAATTTTTTCTTTATATCAGCAAATGTGTTTTGCATGCTGGCCGGATATTCCATTGAATACAATATGCGACGTCGGTTCTTTTCTCAATATAAACTGGAGCAGGAGAAAAACAAAGTCAGCCGTATCAACAAGGAACTTGAGCAGCGGGTAGCCGAGCGGACAATCCAGCTTGAACGGACAAATGCAGAATTGGCACAAGCCCTTGCCCAAGCCAGGGAACTTGCTCAAAAGGCAGAGGTTGCAAATATCGCTAAAAGTGAATTTCTAGCCAATATGAGCCATGAAATCCGGACTCCGATGAACGGTGTCATCGGCGCCACGGAAATCGCGCTTACCGAGACCTTAAGCCCTGAAGTTGAAAAAAGCATCCAAATGATACACGACTCAGGTACTTCACTTTTAAAGATTATCAATGACATCCTGGATTTTTCTAAAATCGAATCAGGACATTTGGAAATGGAAAAGGCCCCATTTATTCTTGAAGACGTTATTTCCCGGATCATTACAATGTTTTCCACAAAAGCTGAACAAAAAAAAATTTCATTAGATGTACATTTGTCTGCTGATATTCCCAAGACCTTAGTAGGGGATGCCACACGTCTGAGACAAGTCCTTGTCAACCTTATCAGTAATGCTGTTAAATTTACCGATGCCGGCGGCACCATTGCTTTGGACATCCATCAGAGGGAAGATAATCCAGATACCAATAGGGTTATATTGGACTGCTATGTTAAGGATACAGGCATAGGCATTGCTCCTAACGACCTGGAAAAATTATTTGATCCGTTCACTCAGGCAGACAGCTCGTCCACCCGAAAACACGGGGGCACAGGGTTAGGATTGCCCATTTCAAAAAAGCTTATTGAACAGATGGGAGGAAAGGTTCATGTCAAAAGTGAAATAGGAAAGGGTGCAACCATATTTTTCTCCTGTTGTTTCGACAACAGCGGCTCTGAAGAAACACGGGACAAATTAGTTGTTCAGGCGAACTTAGAGGATACCCCAAATTTGATGCATCAGCACAAGGCGCGTATCAAGGGGGCCAATATATTGGTAGTAGAAGACAATCCAGTAAATCAGAAAATTATTAAAACCATCCTTGAAAAAGCCCAATTGACTGTGACGATAGCTCGTAACGGCAGGCAAGCGGTGGATATTCACAATGAATCAGATTTTGATGCGGTGCTCATGGATATCCAGATGCCTGAAATGGATGGAGTGGAAGCGACTTCCCATATCCGCAAGCATCCCCAAAAAGGAGCTACCCCTATCATTGCTCTGACAGCCCATGCCATGAAAGGCGATGAAGACACCTATCTGTCCGCAGGTATGGACGGCTATGTGAGCAAACCGATTGACCAGAAAAAATTGTTTAAGGTACTTAGCGAAACGATTAAAGATTTTTCAAGGCACTAAGATTTGAATTTTTGCTTGCCTCTTTTTAGGGGGCTTCACAGCGTCATCTAATGCCAGGAGTTTTGGTTAACCTTTAATTTAAGCTTTTATCTAATGTACCTATGTAAATTTAATCTGTATTATTGTTTCTGGTTTTCTGCAGGGTTCTCGGCATTTGGAAGACTTCGCTTTAGAACCAGGTAACCTGCAAACCCGGCTGCCAAAGATCCTAAAATGATTCCCAATCTTTCATCATAAAGTTTATTTGTCCCGGTAAGATCAAATGCGAGTGAACCGATGAATAAACTCATGGTAAACCCGACACCACAGAGGGCTGATGCCCCATAAAGAGAACCCATGGACATACCTTTGGGAAGCGATGCTAATCCGGTTCGAACGGCCATCCAGCATATGCCGAAAATTCCTACCTGTTTACCGGCAAAGAGCCCTAAAGCGATCCCGATTGGTACTGGATGAAAGATCTGGTCTGCACCCATGCCTGCAAGTCGCACCCCGGCATTTGCAAAGGCAAAAACTGGTAGAATAAAAAAAGCGACGGCAAAGTGTAAATCATGCTCCATACTTTTGAGGGGTGAAAAGTCTGGATCTTCAGCAGACGTTAATGGAATGAACATAGCCAGGACAACCCCGGCAAGAGTGGCGTGAACCCCAGATTTTAACATGGCTGTCCACATGACAAGTCCAACTACGATATACAAACTTTGGGCAGTCAGATTTTTGTAGTTCATGACTGCCAGAACTGGAATACAACACAACGATATGATCAGAGCAGTCATATTGATCTCTGCTGTGTAAAAGATGGCAATGATCAATATGGCCCCAATATCGTCAAAAATAGCAAGAGAGGTTAAAAAGATCTTAATACTGACCGGTACCCGTGAACCCAGAAGCGAAAGAATGCCTAAAGCAAAGGCGATATCTGTCGCCGCAGGGATGGCCCAGCCTTTCATGGCAACCGGGTCATTGGCATTAAACATGACGTAAACCAACGCCGGTACAGCCATACCGCCAACAGCGCCTAATCCTGGAAGGATGATATTTTTCTTTTCGGAAAGCTCTCCTTCCATCACCTCGCGTTTGAGTTCCAGGCCAATCAGAAAAAAGAAGACCGACATCAATCCGTCATTGATCCATAGTAATAAGGGTTTTGCAATGTGAAGCCCGCCGATACGAACTTCAATTGGGATATCAAGAAATAAGGCATAGAATTTATATAACGGGGTATTTGCAAGGACTACGGCTAAAGCCGCTGCAAGCATGAGGGTTATCCCCCCGGATGATTCCATTCTAAAAAATTTTGATATAAAAGATTCCTTGCTTGGACGCATGATTTTATCTCCAGGTTTAGAATTCAAACTAGTTTTCGTATTTTGGATATCTTGATTTACCGATCTAAAATAGCAGGTTGCGTCGTCTTCTATCAAGTCAATTTAAAGACTGTTTTAAAATAATTTTTCACAACAAATGAAAAAAGATCATTTGAAAAATATATTTTGGTTAGGATCTATACCATATAATTGACAATTTTATTTCTTTGTTTACCTTAGGTTTACTATAAGTTTACATTTCCCACCTTATATATCATTTCATGGATTTGATTTCATACAACTAAAAAGAAAGGAGATCAAAATGACAGCAATACACCCACAGGGAGAACAAATTAGAAAAGCAATAAAATATATCTCAGAACAAAGGAAAGAAAACCCTGATACAGATTTGAAAAAGCTGGTAGATGAAACGGCTTTGCGATTTGATTTAAGCCCAAAGGATACAGAATTTCTATCAAGATTCGTAAAAGAAGATACATGAGGAAAATTTAGCTATAGTGCTTTGAAAGGCACTATAGCTAATCAATCTTTTACTATTCCAACGGCGTCTTTTCATCGCTTTCCCTTGGAAACAAACGCGCAAATCCTCTCTTACAATCGGCTGATGACCTGAGCACCAGATAATATCCGATGCTCATGGCCAATACCACTGCCGCCATGGCCCAAACATATTCATATTCTATACGTGTAAAGTCTAAAATGATTACTTTACGAGCGATTGCCATAAGGGCTGTGGCCATTACAATTTGAACATGGATAACGTCTTCACGCAGGTAAATACAGATATTAACAAATATCTCAATAGCAATCAGTACTGCCATGAATGCCCCAAAAGTTGCTAAAATGTCGCTTATGGTCAGCATGAACATGGGAGGAGTCAACAACTTTTTATAAATTACCCAGCAAACATCAACAACACCCCAAATGACAACTGCTGTCATAACCAAGGCTAAGAATCGTACAGCATACCTTATGATTGTTCTAAGCTTGAGGATCATCTTTTCATGTGCATTATCAAGACCGTCCATAGTGATTTCCTTTTCATTTAGTTTGGCGATTCTATGTTGATGAAAGCGCTTCTAAAATATTGAGCCCTTCTCCTTTGTTTTTTACTGCAAGCAGGGGACGAGTCAGGTTGCGGATTAATCCTTCGGTAATACTACCCAGTAAAATCGCAGAAATGTCGCCGCTGCGCCCTCTCGCTCCAACAACAATAAGACCTGCATCTATGGTTTCGGCAAAACTATGTATGCCCTGAACGATATTATTCGTTCGTTTGAAATATGGTTTGATGCCAACACCTTTTAAATTCACCTTTGGCAGAATGGATTTGAATTTAGTTGTGGCATTTTCATACATGACATCGGCGAACTCCTCATAGGATTTTCCGGTTTTATAATATCCCTTTGGGATGCGGAAATTATTAAGGATGTATATTTCATTTGCCTCTACACCCTTTGCAAAGGCAGAACCTATATCCAGAGCATTAATGGAGTGTTCTGAAAAATCAACTGCAACCAAGATTTTCTCTAAGTTAAGCCGGCTATGCCAGGGAATCATTAGTACGGAGCAAAATGCTTTTCTAGTAAGCTTTTCCGATAGATAACCATTGGATCCGGAGCCACTTTTGTGGTGGCTGACAATCAGCAGGTCGATGTCATATTTCTTTGTAAAGGATACAAGACGTCCTAAAGGTGGCCCTTCCATTACTTTAAATATCAGACGGCTTTCTCCGTACCCTTTAAAATGTTGCTCCACAAACTCTTTAATTCTTTCCTCGGCTGCATCGTTTACCGGAGAAGCCAGTTGAGGATATATCTTTTTTATTTCATCAGGCACATCAAAAGTGTCTGCCACATATACAAAATGTATTTCTTCTGACTTGGCCATTTGAGATATAAACCCGGCGTATGCCAAAAGGTTTATATCGTTTTTGTCCAGGTTAAGATTAACCATGAGTTTTTTATATCTATACATAGTTTTCTCCTATTCAAGAAAGTTTTTGCTAGGTTTTATGAACAAAATAAGACTCAGGGATTGATTTTCAATGGCTGTGTTATTTTAGGGAAATGATAGGTGAAAACTATTATTAATTACGTTGTCAAAGATAAAATAGAGGGCATGCTGAAATCATGAAAAAAGCCCTCTTTTTCAAGAGGGCTTGGATTTTTATTAGTGTATTAAATTATAATTCACAGGAACCTTTAATGGATCCATAGCATTTATTAAAATGGTAGGCAATAAATAGTACGGCTATAATAGTAGATATCATAATGTACCTCCTTTTTAATTGGTTATTTAAATCAATGCTATTGAGAACACATAATCAAAATTGAGTAGTATGCATCGAGCAGTGTATTGTTTATTTAGTATTAATTATATGACCATTATTTTGAATTTCAATAGCTCTGACTTAAAAAGTTTGGTGCGCATTTATTTTGATGCGCCAAATTGCTTTGAAATAGTTAACAATTAAAAATGAGTTTCAATTGAAACTTAGAGTGGGCTTTTAGGTATTTATCATCAGCAAAATTTGATGCTTTTAACTACTGCACCAAGCTATATTCTCTGAATTTTACTCTGACACTTTGAATACACTGATCATATTGCGCAGTTTAGATGCCAGTTCTGCCAAATCCCTTGCACTGCGGTCCATCTGACTGCTTTTTTCAGACATTTCCCCGGACACCTCACTGACCGCCATGATGTCCTTAGAGATAGTTGATGAGACCCCGGATGCGTCAGCCACATTTTCGTTTACTTCGTTGATTCCGACAGACGCCTGTTCAACATTTCCGGCAACTTCCGTGGCAATGGACGATTGCTCCTCTATTGCAGAGGCAATCTGGGTCACAATGTTTTTTACATCAGACACGACATCTGAAATTTTTTCAACATCTGTGACTGTGTCATTGGACGATGTTTGAATATCACGAATCTGTTCTTTTATTCCTTCAGTGGCTTTTGCGGTTTGGCCGGCAAGATCTTTGATCTCTGTTGCAACTACTGCAAATCCTTTACCTGCTTCCCCAGCCCTGGCTGCTTCGATGGTGGCGTTCAATGCCAGAAGGTTCGTCTGTTCTGCAATTTCCGTTATCACCTGGGTGACCTTTGAAATTTCACGGGCAGAGGTCCCTAAATTTTCCACCCGGGCAGAAGCGCCACTAACCTGGTTTGATGCTTCATCTGAGATGCGTCTGGCTTCATCACAGGATTTTGCAACCTCGTTTAAAGTCTGCTGCATCTGGGTCGCTGAGTCAGAAACCATCCGTATGTTTGTCGAGGCTTGCTCGCTTGCCGCAGCAATTGAATTCATATTGGAACTCATCATAGATGATGCTTTGGCCACTGTGTCAGCCCGCCCTGAAAGCCCTTCAGTGCCGTGATGTATCTTCTCTGAACCCAAAAGAACTTCTTCAGAAGTTCCTGTAACAGTTTTTGCATTTTGGCCGATATCAACAATAATATCATTAAGTCGTTGTATAAATACGTTAAACCAATGTCCCAAAGCCCCGATTTCATTTTTGGCTCTATCGTCCAAACGAAGGGTGAGATCACCTTCTCCCTGGGCAATATTTTTCAGCATGGCTATTGCCCTGTTTATTGGTGTTGTTATAAAGCCGGACACTAGAACACCGATTAAAACAGCCAACCCGATTGCCACTGCGGCTAAAAGAATTTGGGTATATTTCCATTTGTTTACAGCCTGGCTTGTTTTATCCATGGTGGCAGTTACACCTGCCGTCAGTTTTGTTCCGTCAGCTAAAAAGTCTTTTTCAACCGTATCAATAAGTCCCGCGATTTTTTCTTCCGTTGCTTTGAGTTCTAAGGTTGCTGCAATTTCGTTTTTCTTGGTGTCTACCATGCTTTCAAATGAGCTGGAGAAACGCTTTACGTTTTCGATTATCCCCTGGGTGGCGGAGTGTTCCGGCAACTCGACGATTTCGCTATTGATATTGCCTTTTAGCTTCAGGATTTTCTCTAGTGCCTGTTTGAGTTCCTCCTCACTTTGGGCTCTTAATATTTCGTTCATGACAACCAGTTGCCGGTTGGTCATTGATTGGACCGACATTGCT
>JAKSAU010000592.1 GCA_022361535.1 Desulfobacterales bacterium | reverse complement strand
CCTGTGGCTCCTGCCCGGCCGGTTCTACCGATACGATGAATATAATGCTCGGGTTCTATTGGCAGGTCATAATTAACTACATGACTGATGTTTTCAATGTGAAGTCCTCTTGCTGCCACATCTGTAGCTACCAATACGTTGATGTTTCCTTTTTTAAAATTATTGAGAACTCTGAACCGTTTATCTTGTGAAACATCCCCGGAAAGTACCCCGGCCTTTTGGCCGTATCTGGATAATTTGTCAGAGAGAAACCGGGCGGTATCTTTTCGGTTTACAAAAATAATAACCCTTTTAAGGTTTTCATTAATAAGAAGGTTGCAGACATTTTTAAACTTGTCATCTTCTGTTGTCAGGTAAACAATCTGCTCTATGGAATCTGCAGCAGCCTGCTCCGGATCGATTTCAATGCGGATGGCGTTTTTTGTCCAGGAGTCGGCCAGGCGAAGTACTTCGTCTGTAAGGGTGGCGGAGAAAAACAAGGTCTGACGCTTGTCTTTGTGCGGAGTCATATAAACTAACCGCCTTACATCCGGAATGAATCCCATATCAAGCATGCGGTCAGCTTCGTCGATGACCACGATTTCTACCCGTGAAAGATTGATCAGTTTTTTAGAGATGAAATCCAGGAGCCTTCCAGGTGTGGCAGCAATGACATCCACAGGTTTTTCTGTGAGCAGTGTCTGCTGTTTATGATAGCCGGTCCCTCCGTATACAGACACAATCCGAAGATGAGAGTATTTGCATAATCCTTTAAAGTCTTTTTCAATCTGGTGAACCAGCTCCCGGGTTGGGGCAAGTATCAGCGCTCTTGGAAATCCTTTTTCACGCTTAATTGATTTACGGGTGAACCTGTTAATTAGGGTAATAATAAAGGTAGCGCTTTTTCCCGTGCCTGTTTGGGCTTTCGCTGTCGCATCCTGCCCCTTCAGGGTATGCGGAAGCAATTGGGCCTGTATGTCTGTACAATATTTGAATCCTAAGTCGCAAACAGCATGCATTAACCCTAAAGGAAGATTCAGATCATGGAATCGGGTCTTTCCCTCTTCT
>JAKSAU010000646.1 GCA_022361535.1 Desulfobacterales bacterium | reverse complement strand
GAATCCAGGTCATAATTCTGCCGCCGACTCCCATAACGAAGAACAGCCAGTCAAAAACAAATAAGCTTGCTATTAGTATGGCTGTCAGAAAAAGGATCATGGCCTATTTACTTCCTCTGCTCTCCTTACGGAAATTTCCGGATACTACAGAAGTTTTATAAAAATTTGTATACCCAGCCGGGAATCACCTGCTGGACCCGGTTCAGGATAACCCCGCCCATTTCACATTCGTTGTCATGCAGCAGTTGAATCGATTTTAATACAACCAGACGGTGAATCTTGACAGCTTGGAGAATCATGAATGTTACATCAGCTGCCGGCGCAACGGTCATTGAATCAGAGGAGCTCAGCACAGGCGGACTGTCAATCAGTATATAGTCGGCAAGTTGCCCGCAATCCTTGAGTAATTTGGCAAATCCGTCATATCTGAGATTCCCGTCTTTGTATTTTCTTTGTGCCCCGGAACCCAGAAGCCAGATATTGGGTGCAACAGGTGTCAATACGTCCTGGACGAGGACCTGTCCGGACATGACCTCAACCAGTCCATACGGTTTCGCTGATGCGCCGAATACCTGATGAAGCTTCGGCGCCACCAGTTTGGCATCAATGACGATAGTGGTCTTATCAGGCGCGTTCTGACGGATATAGTCCACCAGGTTCACTAGGACAGTGGAGACCCCTTCTTTGGGAGTGCTGCTGGTGAAGCAAAACGATTTACAGCCACTCTTCTTCGAATAGCCCATCAGTCGTTTATGCAGATCACCAGTCTGTTTTTTGTTTCCCAGATCAAGGAAGCGCCAGGACATTCGTTGTTGGGCAGGAACGGCTCCGGCCGGGTGTACGTCCTGTTGCGGCGGGATTTGCTGACCCGGATCGGCATATTCCTGAACAGGTGGCGTTCTGTAGCCGTTGGCAGGCGGCTCTTGGTAAGATGCCTGTGGAGCCTGGTAAGGAACCTGGGGTGCCTGGGAATCAGGCCACGGATCTACCTGTTGCTGCGGAGCCGGCTGAAACGGTTGCGTATACTGTGGGCCCTGAAGCCCTGGATCACTGCTTTGTACCGCAACGTTTTTGCGCAGATACTGCTGACTGAAGGAAACCGATCCGGAGCCGCTGTTTTCTTTCGTTTCCATCACGGGCGTGTCCGGCTTGAGAAACCGGGATGCATATGAAGAATCCGGCTGGGCTGAAGAAGAGACGGTGTTATCCCATTTCTGCCGCTGTTTTGGAGGTCTTTTCCTTACATGGGACTGCCACTGAATACCTTGCATAACTCAATCTCTCT
>JAKSAU010001004.1 GCA_022361535.1 Desulfobacterales bacterium | reverse complement strand
TCTATGTCACCACCAGCGAGACACTTGAAGCAGGCGGCCTCGTACGCACCCAGGAATCGGACAGCGCATGGGTCTATTCCGCTTCGGGCCGGTCGGCCTGCGATGCCATTACTGAAGTCGACTATCGAGGACAATCCCCCAATTACTGGGGCAGCGGCAATACGATCATTACCCTGCAAAACAAGGTGTGTGATGACGAAAGCCTGCTGGAAATAAAATTAACCGCCGATTAAAAAAATATTGAAAAAAACCCGGGAGGATGTTGTAGAATATATAGATACGGCATCGCAACACAGTTATAGATTTTGCAAACCGTCCACCCTCCGTAGCATGCGGAGGACGGGCTCACATCGGAGAGTGCGGGAAAATGTGCAGATTCAAGGCGCTCGACATCCTGAGGAATGAGGTGTACGTGGTTGTACATCGCAGTGACGAAGGGGGAGCGCAACACAGAAGATGGACGTTCTCCGGCAGCCTCTTCACGGCATTACTTGTGATACGCAACCCCTTCCCCTGAAGCCACAACCGCTTTATTCTTTCCGGTAACGGCAATTTTCCAAACACTGATTTTCCGGCCCATTGAAACCGCCGAGGCTTCTGCGACAATGGTCTCGCCGGATGCCGCTGCTGCGACAAAATTGATATTCACGTTCAACGCAAAGGCCATTGTGCCTGTTGCGTTTGCTGCGACTGCCAGGGCCTGATCAGCAACGGCATACACTGTTGTGCCATGGGCCCTGTCGACCGCATTACAATATTCGGGCTTGACTACCAAAGCACAGCGGGCATATCCGTGTTGTACCTCCTCTACGGTAATGCCCAGAAAAGTGGCCATGGGATCTTTTCCCACGGTTTCGGCAGCATAGGTCAGCGGGTTCTCGATTGTTCCAGACATATAAGCATCTCTCTTTCTACAATCCATTTTTCACGGTATTATAGCATGTTCCCGTTCGCATTAATATATTTCGGCCACACATCCGGCGGCAATGGTTTGACCGGCTTCCACACAGCGCTCCAGGTCGGCCTCCTGGATGTCGCCGGTAACAATTATGGGCTCAAATACTTTCTTCAATGAATAACCACGGCATATCCGCTCCATACTGGTAAGCGCACCGGTACCGTCGTTTCC
>JAKSAU010000937.1 GCA_022361535.1 Desulfobacterales bacterium | reverse complement strand
TTTAGTTTTTTCTTTTTAAAGAGTTTGTTTGCAAGTGTAAGAACCAGGCGGCGTGTATTTTCGTCCGGATTCAGTTTATAAAATTCAACTGCTTTATTGGCTGCTTCCGGCAAATGGACCGGGTCTTTTTTCGACTTATCGTAGGCAATAAAGGTTAAGAGCCGATGACCGCCCATAATATAAAACTTCTTCTGTGATTCGATAAAGCTTTTTCGTTTTTCTTCAGGCATGTTGGCTTTTTCCGAGTTTTTGATAATATCTTCCGTAAGTTTCAACATGCTGCTGGCATATTCTGCCGCTTTATCCGGGTTTTGTTTGGTTATGTAAAATGAATTAGCCAGCATAAATAAAACCCGTTGTTTGTTGCCTCCCGAGATATCGGGGAATTCCAATGATTTTTCGCCGTATGTAATCGTATCGTCATACTGTTTAACTTTGTATGTTGTATCGGTTAATTGAACATAGACGTACCGTAAAAAGTCATCCTGGACGTTACCGTATTTTTGAATAAACTCTTTGAGCAAGACGACCTTTTGGGCCATATCTTCCTCGTTGCCCGCTTTGAGGTAAAATTCCTTGCGCTCCCGGTTCCCTGAAAAGAGAAACACCGAGAGAATTATTGTGAGTTTCGTTTTCATGTTGTTTTATGTTTTAATGTCCAACTCGTTCTTAGTGAACAGGAGCAGGTAAATGATCCTGAACCTCCCTGTTCCAAGTTATTAATCAACCTGTCGCAACGTCTAACTCATCCTTGCAGTCTGCAATCTTTGCAATATAGTGTCAATGTTCCATTCGACTCTTTGAATTGATAATAGCGATTCAGAGAAGAATCACAAAAATATCATAAAATGCATGGCTCATGCAGACGATGGCAAATCCACGAAATGAATACAGGGTTGTGAACCAGATACCTGCCAAAAACCGAAACAAAAACGAATAAATTTCAAAAGTATCGGCCAGATTCCCGACATAATGTGCCAGGGAGAAAAGAAAGGAGGCAATCAGTATGGCGATAAAGAGTGACAACCATCTTGTCCTGATTGTTTTGACCAGCAGCCGGATCAGTACCGTGGTCAATATGACACGGAAAAAAAGCTCCTCAAAGAGTCCCGCACCAATGGCTAGTCCCAGGTCTCCGATAAGGGAGCCCGACACCGTCCCAGCCATAAAAAGCAACTCGGTCATTATCAACTGAATCAGCAAGCCGGACGCAATCCCCCAGAAGATGGATTCCAGGATCATGAGGACAATCACGCGCCCCCTCAGTTTTACTGAAGCATCGTAAAACAGGGGAACCGCCACCAATGCTGCTCCCAGCATTAAAAAACTGATGTGATAATGGGAGATCCCGATAAAGTTAAGCGTATTTCTCAGCCAGGCTTCGGGCGCATTTCTGACCACAAAATCGGACCGTGCTCCCCAGATAACAAAAATTTCGTACAGGGTGAGCATGACCAATGCGGTTACGGCACCATAAAAGCGATGAGAGGATTCCCTGAAGTAACCAGAAGTCTGCATAACAGTGGCTGTTAATTAAGACGCTGAATATGTCTTATCTATTTATGGATTGGCATCAAATCCAGGTCTCTTCGATGAGGTGATTATGGAACCCGGTTCGAATATCAGGTTCCGGTTTTAGGTTTTCGGCTCAAATACCAGACCAATCCGATCAGCAAGATAACCAATAAAGCAACAGCAGGAGCCCACATCGCTGATTGATCCGTTGGAATACCTTTTATTTCGATTTGCAGACGTTCCACGTCTGTTTCTATCTTGACAATCTTTGATCGAAATATTTTGCCACCGGATTTTTTCTGGCTGGTCGTGACCGATGCCGTCTCCAGAACATTGTCATCGAGACCAATTTCAGTATTTGGATCCGGCGTGGTGAGTTCGATCTCCCGCATTCCCGGAACTAAGCGATAATCTACAACTATCGCGCTGCTGTCAGCCGGAATATCATAACTGTAAAATATCTCCTGGGTTCCGTCAGGCAAAACCATGGCGATAGACAAATCACCCCGAATAAGACTGTATTCGATATTTTTCTGATCACCCAGACGCTGAAAATTGATCGCCGATTCCGGTATCTTCCTGGTGAAAGGAATTTTTTTTGCATTTACCAAACCACCTGTTGAATTGGTGGCGTAGAGAATAGTAGTTACACGAACTCTCTCCAACAGGCTCTCAAAAATGAGAATCTCCCTCGGAAATTGAAGATGTTCCGATCCGTATTTAACAGAAGGGATCTCCAGGTTTACACGAAGAGGTTGGTCCTGTTGTTCCAATCGAAAGGGATCCGAACCTATTGCAAAGCCATCGATATCAACAGAAACCCGGTAGAAAAGCTTTGCGGTCGATCCTTCGGTGGGCTGAATCTTGAATTGATAGATGCCTTGCTGGTCGCTCTGAGTCGTTTGCGCCGCGCGGATCGAAGGCCTGTCACTCATGGTTATCTCCATGAGCTGAACGGTAACGTTCCTGGCAGGCTGTCTGTCCGCTTTTTTTATTTCACCGATCACGGAAAAAACGGAAGCAGCCGATAACTCAAGGGGTATTAGAAGCAGAAGCGAGAAGACCAATCGGTAAACAAGTTCACGGTGAAATGCCATAGAGCAAAATATTCCTATAGATCGAAACAAAAGTTGCGATGAGTTTTAAATCTGAAAATCAGAACCACAAAAGAATGACTTACAAGCTTAAACATGTTTTCTGCAATAACCCGGAGTGCAGGGTATGCGCAGAAGGAAAAGGTCATGGACCTTATTGGCATGCATCATACGTGATTAATGGTCGTACGTATACTGTGTTTCTGGGCAAAGAGCTGAAATC